>JALNXR010000242.1 GCA_023230265.1 Bacteroidales bacterium
ATCAGCAGAAACAGGGAGCCGGCTATGTCAAAGAGCCTCTTCCACAGAGGGCATTTGTACTTCCCGAGAGGTTCCCTTTTGATGGAGGCAGACAAAATCATCTCCTGATTCCTCTCCACAAACTCAGCACCGTTTATTAACCTGGTTCTGGAGATGTCGCCCACCGCAGTATCATTCACTCCGCATCTCAGGTAAAATGAGATCTCCTCTTTGTCCAGAGTCTCAGAAATCACAATAATATAGGCAGAGGGAAAATCTCTTCTTATAAGAGCCACCCCTTCGCGGTCAGTCAGCGGATCAACCTTTTCAAAGAGCATCATTAACGGAGTATCTTTATACTCCCGTGTGAGTATAAGGTGGGCTTCCTGAAAGTTTAGAGCATGGTACAAAACTCCTTCAAGGTAGGAATTGAACCTTGAGTAACGGTCTTGGTCAGCCCCTACATATATGGAAAAAACACTCACTAAATAATCTTTTTAAGTCTCACTTTCAACTCCATAGGATTAAAAGGCTTTGAGATGTAATCTGCGGCACCCTTTTCAAGGAGTTCAATCTTCTGAGAAGAACTGTCCTCGCTGGATAGTATCACAAAGGGTATTGATTTGTACAATTCGTTCTTTTTTAGATAATCCAGAAACTGTGCCCCCGACATGTTAGGCATATAAATATCGGATATTATCAGATCCGGGATATTCCCGGACTGGAGCCAGGCAATGGCTTTGATCGGATCTTCGAAATAGACACAGTCAAATGCTTCACCCAGGTAAACTTCAATAACTTTTGCAATAGTCGATTTATCATCCACTATAAGTACCCTCTTTTTCACAGGAATCAGCTTTGTGTTAATATTAATGTAAAAGTAGGAAAAATATTTGAGAGATTGAGTAAACTCTTTAGCTTTGTGAAGGAGGTACATATATGATTGGGAAAAAAGAGAGAACAAATTTTTCAACCGCTATCCCCGTGGCTGTTATCACTGTGCTTGCAGGTATGATGCTCTTTGCTTCCAAGTATGTTAATCCCTCCCGGTTCAGCCCGGTTTCACTTGTACCGCCACTTTCCCCGTTTATTCTGGTGTTTTCTTTAGGGGCAACTATTTATTTGCTTTACAAAAGGAGCTGGTGGGCACTTCTTACTGCTGCTGCGATTTTACTCAACACAGGATCAATAATTCCCTATTTTAAAGTGTTTTACAAAAGGGAGGTTTTTAATTCAGAAGGCAAATCAGGGCTAATAATAGCCTCTTACAACATTCACGAATTTAACCTGATGGATCACACTTCATCTTTGGCTGACATTGCTGATAATCTGCTAAGGAAGGGTGCTGATCTGATATCTTTTCAGGAGTATGAACCATCTCCGTTGCTTAATGAAGCTGAGAGCGAGGCAGCTTTCGGAGCCTTTCCTTACAAACACATTGTTAAAAAAAGTGTCTTTTGCAATGGAATGGCAATCTTTAGCCGTCACCCCATAAAAAACTCCGGTAGAATCACTTTCCCCGGCAGCTCCAACGGAGCTATCTGGGCTGACATCAATTACTCCGGCATTACAGTGCGGCTGGTTAACCTTCATCTTCAAACAACAGGTTATAATAGCAATAAAGAAAAAGGTGTTATTTCGCTTCTCAAATCGATGGTTAATAACAACCGTATCCGGGCTGAACAGGCAGGTATTGTGAGAAGTTTTGCAGATACAGTTGCTTATCCATTAATAATTTCCGGAGACTTTAACTCCACACAGGAGTCTTATGCTATGAGAACAATCAAAAGGGATATGAAGGATGCTTTTCTGGAGGGAGGTCTCGGATTTCCGGGTACTCTGAGAGGACTCTTTGGATTTCATAGGATCGATTTTATACTCTACACAGGGGATTTTAAATGCATCAGATCACAACACGAAAGGTTCAGATGGAGTGATCACTATCCTGTAATTGCGGAGTTGGAATATCAAAACAGAAGGTAGAACCTTTGCCCTCTTCCGATGCAAATGACAGAGTACCGCCGTTGCGTGCTGCAAAATCCCTGCAAAGCAGAAGACCCAGTCCGGACCCCTCTTCATGCGCTGTACCAAAGCTTCTGAAGTGAGTATCATTTTTGAATAACTTTTCCTGAATCTCCTTAGAAATTCCTGTTCCTGTATCCTTTACACATATCTTCACTCTTTTATCCATCTCTATTATCTCAACCACTACCTCACCCCCTTTGTAGCTGAATTTAAGAGCGTTGTTAATCAGATTTCTTAATAGAGTCTTAGCCATGTCCATATCCAGAGTTGCCACTCTTTTTGTTGTTCCTTCAATTCTTATCCGGATCTGCTTTAACGAGGCAACCGTCTTCTGAGTCTCCACAACCCCTTCAACCAGCTCCATTATCTCCACATCTTTCTGGAAAACAGTATTTAATCTCCCGGTCTGACTCTTTGTCCATTTTAAAAGATTGTCCAGCAGCGAGAAGCTCTCCTCTGTAAGTTTGTTGAGTATTGTAATCATCTCGTACATTTCGGGCCCTACACCCTCCCTGTTAATTCCGTTTACAAGCACCTCCGCAACCATCCTTATTGAGGCAATCGGTCCCCTGAGATCATGTGCAATAACAGAATAGAGTTTGTCCCTTCCCAATATAATCCTCCTGAGTTCCTCTGTCTGACGGAGAATCACTCTTTTGGCTGCAATGAGGGATATCTGGTGGTTGATACGTGTAAGGAGTTCATCTTTGTTAAATGGTTTTGAGACATAATCGGCAGCCCCGAGTCTGAACCCCTGCACCACATCCTCTGTGGAGTTGAGTGCAGATAAAAAGATTATGGGAGTCTCTTCATGTCCCGGCAGCTCTCTCATCCTCTTTGCCACCTCCTGACCGTCCATAACCGGCATCATAATATCCAGCAGAACCAGATCAGGATTAAACTTTTCAATAACTTCAAGCGCCTCCTTTCCGTTGAATGCGGTAAGGGTTTTGTACCCTGACTTGGATATCAAAAGCTTAAGCAGAAACACATTGGCATCTACATCATCCACTATCAGAATTGAGTAGTCTGAGTTGTTAATTTCCATAATCTGCTGCTGTGATTTTTCTGAAATAGTCAATAGTAAGTGAAAGCCCCTTTTCGAGAGGAACCTTTGGTTCCCATCCGGTCAACTCTTTTATGAGTGAAATATCAGGTCTGCGTTGTTTGGGATCGTCATTTGGAAGCTCTTTGTATATAACTGAGGATTTTGAAGCGGTCATTTCAATAATTTTTTCAGCCAGCTGACTGATATTGAACTCAGAGGGATTCCCGATGTTTACAGGCCCAATGAATGAATCGTCTGTCTCCATCACTTTGATCATCCCCTCAATCAGGTCATCAATATACTGAAAACTCCTGGTCTGTGAACCATCGCCGTAAATGGTTATATCTCTGTTTTGCAGTGCCTGAACTATAAAATTGGAGATTACTCTGCCGTCATTGACACTCATGTTGGGTCCGTATGTGTTGAAAATCCTCACAATCTTTATTCTCACTCCGTTCTGCCTGTGGTAATCCATAAAAAGAGTCTCGGCACATCTTTTCCCCTCATCATAGCAGGATCTGATGCCGGTCGGATTTACATTTCCCCAATAACGCTCAGGCTGTGGATGAATTATAGGATCTCCGTAAACCTCACTGGTTGAAGCCTGTAATATTTTAGCCTTGAGCCTTTTTGCAAGTCCCAGCATATTAATTGCTCCCATAACGGAGGTTTTTATAGTCTTTATGGGATTGTACTGATAATGTACCGGGGATGCAGGGCAGGCAAGGTTGTAAATTCTGTCAACCTCTACATGAAAGGGGTTGATTACATCGTGTCTGATAATTTCAAACCTGGGATTTCCAATAAGATGGAGTATGTTATCCTT
>JALNXR010000104.1 GCA_023230265.1 Bacteroidales bacterium
CCGGTAAAGAAATTGTCAACGCAAATTACCTCGTTGCCCTCCTCAATCAGTCTTGAGCAGAGATGAGAACCTATGAACCCGGCTCCTCCGGTGACCAGTATTTTTTTCATTTTTCTAACTTTTCTTGCCGATTGAATAGTGGATAAATCCCTCTGCCTTGATTTCTGCAGGATCATAAATATTTCTGCCGTCCACGATGATGTTTCCTCTCATAACAGATCTGAGCTTTTTCCAGTCAGGCAGACGGAATTGTTTCCATTCTGTAATCAGGGCAAGGGCGTCTGCGCCCCTTGCGGCTTCGCAGCTGTTCTCCGCATAAACAACAGAATCTCCGATCTTTTTGTGACACTCCTCCATCGCAACCGGGTCATAGACTTTAACAACCGCCCCGGCTTTAAGAAGCTCTTCAATCACAACAAGTGAGGTCGCCTCTCTCATATCATCCGTGTCAGGTTTGTATGAGAGCCCCCAGATGGCTATAACTTTACCTTTAAGGTTATTGCCAAATGCTCTGAGAAGCTTTTCGAACACCACCCGTTTCTGATTACTGTTAACATCTTCTGTTGCTGAAATAATCCTCATCTCCAGGTTATGTTCCCTTGCTGTTTTGATCAGGGCTTTAACATCTTTAGGAAAGCAGGATCCTCCGTAACCTGCACCTGCATAGAGAAAACTGTTGCCAATTCTTTTATCGCTTCCAATTCCCCGCCTTACATTATCCACATTTGCCCCTGTTAATTCACACAGTGCTGCAATCTCGTTCATAAAGCTGATCCTTGTTGCCAGCATTGCATTTGCAGCATATTTTGTTACCTCGGCAGATTCAACATCCATGAATATGATCGGAAATCCGTTTAGGACAAAAGGTTTGTACAATCTCTCCAGCAATTGCTGAGCCCTCTCGTTTTCCACCCCCACTACAACTCTGTCGGGATTCATAAAATCTTTAATGGCAGCCCCCTCCTTAAGAAACTCGGGATTTGAAGCTACATCAATATCCACATTTACACCTCTCCGTGCGAGTTCCCGCTCAATAACCTCTTTCACCTTTTTTGCAGTGCCTACCGGGACTGTGCTCTTTGTCACAAAAAGCTTATAACTGCTCATGTTCCGTCCCACCTCGGCTGCAACATCCAGTACATACCTGATATCGGCACTGCCATCCTCGTCGGGAGGAGTACCAACTGCAGCAAACACAATATTTACATCTTCCAGTATCTCTTTGAGCGAAACGGAGAATGAAAGTCTCTTCTCATTAGCATTCTTCCTTACCAGTTCTTCTATTCCGGGTTCGTAGATAGGCATTATCCCCTCGTTGAGCTTACCGATCTTTTCTTTATCAGTATCTACGCATACAACATTCAGACCCATTTCCGCAAAACAGGCACCTGTCACCAAACCCACATAACCGGTGCCGACCATCGCAATTTTCATATCCTGATATTTATTCTATAACAAAGATAATAAAAAAGAGTTCCCCTGCTTATCTGACGGGGGAACTCCTGTAAAACATTATAGGCCCTGATAATTAGCCTTATCTCTGTTCATGACTTGTCTCTGATGTGTTCTGAACAGGCCTGAATAATTTTAGGTTTAGTTTTTGAGGGCTGCTATCTCTCTTACGGCTGTTATTGCTGCATCTACCTCCTCTTCTGTGGTGAATGCTCCGATACTCATTCTCACAGTCCCGTGAATCTCCTCAGTACCGATCTGCCTGTGTACAATCGGAGCACACTGCAAGCCTGTTCTTGTTGCGATATTGTAATCAACATCCAGCATTGTTCCTACATCACCTGCAACAAATCCGTTGATATTGAAGGAAAGAACCGGATTGTGATTTTCTTTACCTTTGGCACAATAAGTTATAACCCCCTTTATATCTTCAAGAGCAATGCGCAACTTGTCCCAAAGGGCCATCTCTCTCCTGTGAATATTCATAATCCCCTCAGAGGTAATCCATTTTACACCGGCGTAGAGACCTCCGACACCAAGAAGATTGAGGGTTCCGTACTCAAGTCTGTATGGATACTCTTCCAGATGGGCAGGATAAGCCGACCTCACACCTGTACCGCCGGCACGGGTCTGCCTGATCTCAATTCCCTCTCTCACATAAGAACCTCCTATACCTGTCGGACCCATCAGGCATTTATGTCCTGTAAAGCAATATACATCCACATTGCATGCCTGCATGTCAAAATCAACCGAACCTGCTCCCTGGCTTCCGTCCACAACAAATATCACCCCCATCTCCTTACAGATTTTTCCGATTTTAGCTATCGGCTGGATTGTGCCAAGAACATTGGAACAGTGTGTTACAATTACAAATTTGGTATTTTTTCTTATTGCTTTTCTGATATCCTCCGGATCTACAAACCCTGCATCGTCAAACGGAATATAAGTCACATCAATCGTTCCCTGTTGATTGTGAACATAAAGAGGCCTTAATACCGAGTTGTGTTCCAGGTTGGTAGTGACTACATGTGTGCCCTTCTCAACAAGACCGTTAATTATCAGATTCAGAGAATCAGTGGCATTATAGCTGAATGTAAGCCTGTTGTGATCCTCGCCGCCATTGAATAACTTTGTAAGCATCTTACGGGTGTCGTTCACAACCTCTTCTGTTTCAAGGGCTGCATCAAATCCGGAACGACCGGGGCTTACACCTTTTGACCTGTAAAATGTGTTCATAAATTCGTAGACAGAATCCGGCTTTGGGAAACTTGTCGCAGAGTTGTCAAGGTAAATAAGTTTGCTCATTTTATTCTATTTTGTTTTATTGTTTATCACTAAAGCATCAGCCACAATCTCTGATATTGTCATAATTCTAACACCTAGTTTATAGGTGTGGTTAATCTGAAGAAGCTGATCCACGCAGTTATGGCAGGGGGTTATCACAATTTTTGCCCCGGTTGCAGTTATCTGGTCAGCTTTAATCTTGCCAATTTTCAATCTTCTGTCGTTATACTCGCTCATTGCAAGCATTCCGCCACCGCCACCGCAACAGTAGTTATCGTTTCCATAAGGATCCATCTCCACGAGATTTTCAACTGAACTGTTAACGATAAATCTTATCTCTTTAAACATACCTCCGTTTCTAATCAGGTTGCAGGGATCGTGTATTGTGCAGACCTGCTTGTTAAGGCTTTTATCGAGAGTTATTGTCCCTTTTCTGATATAATCCCCTATAAGTTCCACTGCGGTCAGGGTCTCAAAATCATATTTCTTTTTAAGATAGTTAGGACCTTCCCAGCGATTTGCCCTGGAACCGTGACCGCACTCCCCGAGAATCAGCTTTTTCCCTCTGAGTTTGTGAATCTCATCGTAAAGGTTCTTTGCAATTATGGTTGCTTCTGCATTGTTGGCATTGAAGTAACCATAGTTGGTCACATCATAATATTTTGACGATAGTGTCCAGTTGGCTTTTGCAGCATAGAACACCTTGGCCATTGCGCTTATTGACAAGGGGAAAAACTTGGGTTCCCTGGGATTAAGGGTGTAAAAAAGCTCTTTATCCGTTTCGTCCAGAGGAATTCTGGCTTCGGGATCTTCCATCTCGTCAATCAGATCGCTCTCTAACCATTTGATTGTCTCAGTAAACTCTTCAACCGGGATTGCCATATTGTTTCCGGTGTTCACAGCGGCATCCACAGTTGACTGGAGTGTTGCGGGAACCATATTCATGGTAGCAAGCATCTCTCTCCCTTTTTTTACGAGATAGGATATATCCACACCGATGGAACAATGCTTAACGCATCTTCCGCACATTGTACAGCCGCCAAAGAGCATGTCAACCATTTTTTCTGCATACTCTTCGTCAAGTTCTTTTGCGTTGACAAGTGCCGGAGCCATTTTCCCGGCGTAAGTGCAGTATCTTCTGTAGAGTGAACTTACCATTGCAACCTTTGCCGCAGGTGTATACTGAGGTTCTTTGTGGGCAAGATAGAACATACAGCTGTCGGCACACAATCCGCACCTTACACAGGCATTGAGATGTGTAATAAGTTTGCTGTCAGATTCATTTTTAAGAAGATTTATTGCCTTCTTTTTAAGTTCTTTATCTAATACTTTCATAAATTCTCAGTGATTATTCGGGCCAGGTTCCCCTCCATCCGTAAAAGTAACCGAGGTGATATCTGGCAAAGAAAAAATAGAGCAGATGTTTTATTTTGCCTACAGGCATCCAGAGAAACAGGAGCGCGGTGCAAACAAAATAGAGCATCCCGGTTGCCGGAAATATCAGATAGAGTGCAGAAAAGAGTTGAAAAAGAGTGGTAAGAAGATTGGAAATATAGTCATCTGCACCGGAAATAAATTTTAACTCTTCTTTAACCATCCTCTTAATCAGTATTGCAAATCCCAAAGCAGAAGTAATGAAAAGAAGGGCTGCAATTACAGAATTAATTACTACCGGCATTTCAACTCCTGCAAAATTAAGGATTACAATCACCAAAAAGAGGGCAAGGGAGAGAAATGTTCCCATGTGGTAGATCATACCTGCAGCGTAGGTTGGAAGGTGAAGGTAAGCCGACTCTTTGTGCTGAGGCATCATAGCCTTTGTATACGAATATGCAACAGCTTTTCCGATATCGCCTCCCTTGTCGGAGAGATCTTCCGGAACACCCATTTTTAACAGTTTAAAGAACTGAAATGCAAAAGCAGCTATGCATACAACAGCTGCCGCGAGGGCGGCAATTATGTACCAACTCATATATTTTGCTTATTAAACGCAGCCGTCTGGTTTCGGTAAACCGGCAACTCTGCAGGCTCCGCGTGCCGGGCCCAAAGGGAAAAGTTCGTAGATCTCCTTTAGCCTGAGACCTGTTTCCTGACAAATGGTCCTGATCATGGGAGCATTACCCTTCTCTTCAAAATTTTTCCTGATTACTCTTACCACAGCCCAGTGTTTTTCAGTCAGTTCTTCAATCCCGTCAGATTTGGCAAACAGTTCTGCCACCTGGTCATTCCATACTTCGGGAGTGGTCAGAAAACCATCTCCGTCTAATTCAAATACTTTTCCTTCTAGTTCAATTTGTGCCATTAGTGTAAAAATTTCTTATATTTCATTAAATTTACGAAATTAGAAAAATATTCATTTAGTGCAAAAACTTTGTTTAATAACATTTGTTTATATTTTTGTAACTATTTGAAATAAATTCATTAACAAACTTATATTTTTATGACAGATCTCGAGATTGCTCACAAATTTCAAATGAAACCCGTAACCGAAGTTGCGGCACAGTTAGGTATTCAGCCGGATGACCTTGAACTTTACGGTAAATATAAGGCAAAACTGCCTCTAAAATTTATAGACAGATCTAAGTTTGGAAAGCTCATTCTCGTTTCAGCAATTTCCCCCACTCCTGCCGGAGAAGGTAAAACCACAGTCTCCATCGGACTTTCACAGGCACTCAACCGGATAGGCAAAAGATCTGCGGTTGTGCTCAGGGAACCATCTCTTGGCCCCGTATTCGGGATTAAAGGAGGAGCGACCGGGGGAGGATACTCGCAGGTTGTTCCTATGGAGGATATCAATCTCCATTTTACAGGGGATTTTGCTGCAATTGAAAAGGCTCACAATCTTTTAGCCGCATTGATAGACAATAATATTCAGAGTAAAACCCGTTCATTGAATCTGGATCCCCGTACAATCTCCTGGAAAAGGGTAATGGATATGAATGACAGGTCCCTGAGATCAGTTGTGGTAGGGCTGGGTGGTATAACTTACGGTATTCCCAGAGAGACCGGATTCGATATCACCGCTGCTTCTGAGGTAATGGCAATCCTCTGTCTGTCAAACAGCATAGAAGACCTTAAAACCAGGCTGGGTAATATTTTTGTAGGATACACCTTTGACAAAAAACCTGTCTATGCCAGAGATCTTAAAGCAAACGGAGCGATGGCCGCCCTGCTCAAAGATGCAATCAAACCAAACCTGGTTCAGACTCTGGAGGGAACCCCGGCAATAATTCACGGTGGCCCTTTTGCAAACATAGCCCAGGGAACAAACTCGGTACTCGCCACCCAGACTGCACTCTCCCTTACAGATTACACAGTAACAGAAGCCGGGTTCGGATTTGATCTTGGCGCAGAGAAATTCCTGGATATAAAGTGCAGAAGTGCAAAGTTGTCTCCAAACGCAGCTGTGCTGGTTGCAACAGTGAGAGCTTTGAAATATCACGGAGGTCAGCCGCTAAAAGAGATCAAAACCCCCAATGTGGAAGCACTTAAGAAAGGCGTTGCAAACCTTGAAAAGCATGTGGAGAATATCAGATTGTTCTCCCTTGCCCCGGTAGTTGCAATCAACAGATTCGTAACCGATACAGAAGAGGAGCTTGCTTTCCTGCAACAATTCTGCAAAGAGAAAAACATTCCTGTCTCTGTGATAGATGTATGGGGAAAAGGGGGAGCAGGTGCAGAAGAACTAGCCCGGATGGTGGTTGATGCTGCTGCGGATTGCTGTCCAAACTTCCTCCCGCTTTATCCGCTTACAGACAGTGTTGAGAAGAAGATAGAGACAATTGCTAAAAAGATATACGGAGCAGAGGCTGTGGACTATACTGCAAAGGCAAAAAACCACCTCGCCAGAATATCAAATCTTGGACTGGAGAATCTTGCCATCTGTATGGCAAAGACACAAAAATCCCTGTCTGACAATCCTGAATTACTGGGAAGACCAAAGGATTTTGTAATCACTGTCAGGGAGATAGAGATTGCATCCGGAGCAGGTTTTCTGGTGCCTATCACAGGGGAGATAATGCGTATGCCCGGTCTGCCCGAGGAGCCCGCATCAGAGAGAATGGATATTGACAACGAGGGGAATATAACCGGACTGTTCTAGAATGGTCATGCGGCTGAATTCAACTTAAAGTTCCCCACATAAAGTGGCTATGGATCTTAGCCTAAAAGTGCTAGGTGTTTGTATCGTCCTGAAAAAAGTTGACAGGTTATTAGTCAATAATAAGTTGGCTGTTCGTTAGTCCTGTCATAGGTTGACAGCCGTTGTTTGCA
>JALNXR010000049.1 GCA_023230265.1 Bacteroidales bacterium
TTACAAACCATCAGGCTCGGGAACTGACACCGGCCAAGTGGCTTGCAGCCCGCCAATCACAGTCCATGACCGGTTAACACTACCGGCCCAGCTTACAATAGGTCAAAGTTAAGACGCTTACGTTACAACACCTTGCTTGTATGATGAAAGGGTTTTTGATAAAAATATTAAATCGTCTTGTGATTTTTTAATTTCATAAGGTAAATTTTTTAGTTTGAGTTGCTGCTTCCCCTGCCTTGAACGCAGGTCTGCAATAAATATATTAATCTGCTCAGAGGCAGCAGCAATAGTAGCGACTTCTTCTTCCAAGGCGATCTTATCGTCTCTAATTTCTTTTTCATGCTCAAGTTGTTCTCTGGCTAACTTAGCCTCTTCTTCCATAAGCTTAGCTTTTGCAATCCGCTCTTTGGCTTCAGCGGTTCTTAATAAAGCAAGTTGAGTCTGTTTTGCTGATTCTTCACGATAAAGATTTAAAGCTTCTTTGGATAATTCCTCACGTTTTACTTGCGCAGTATCTGTAATGATGATTTCTTTTACTTCGCTCTCTCGCTTACATGAAGAAATAAATAAAACTAATGCAATGATAATAATGCATTTCCTGCAAAATTTAAATATGGAACTCAAGTTTCTTTGCTTAATTGATGTCATATTTTTAACAATTCTTTCGCGTTTTAATTTTTTTCCTAACGTCCAAAGTGACCGGCGCAAGTGAGCCGCAAAGCGAAGCGGCGCGGCTTACTTGCGTACGTGTCCACTTTTTTGTTGGCGTTCCTCGTTTTTTTTCTTCAACTCAGCCATGACTTGCTTGAGGTCGAAACCCTCTGCTCCGGTGTCGATCTCCAAGGGTGTCGTCGCGCCCGTGTATTGTCTTGCGACAGATGGCACAATCTCCCCGATATCCTTCTCCAATCTCGTCATGAGTTCAGGAATGACGGGATAGGAAGATCGAACATGAATCTTGTAATTCTGCGAATGGAACGTGCGGACGCCGAGATTGAAGTCCCATACATTCCGACGGATGGGTTTGTCTGGATTCCGAACGTTGGGCGGGATGAGTTTCAGGCGTACGCCGTCGAGCGTTGTGTGCGCATAGAACATGTTGCGCAGGGCCATGAAGTAGTAGTGCCGGTCATTCATTACATCGCTGGGGAAATCGGGGAAGAAACGATACTCATCGGTGTCAGTAACGAGGCCAATACCATCTCGACGAAGGAATGGCCGCCCATAGCACGTAACGAGTGACAGCAAGAGGTGGTAGTTCATCTCCTCGTCGAGGCACTGGTCATATAGAAGGAAAGCCTTCTTCGCTGAGAACAGATCGGCCCATGCGGTAGCGAGCCGAATGAGCTTCTTGTCCCCTGTGCCTAGCGGTGTCTCCATGTCAATATCCCATATTGTGCAATTGCACGCGCAAGATGCCGCGCATCGTCCCGAGAATTATGGCCAGCACGAGACCCAAATATCCGAGCACAAGACCTGCGATTGCCATACCTTTCCCTCCGTAAACATCAGGTTCCTTGTTGGCTCTGCTGAGCGCCATGTGTCCGCAAATGACCGCCGGTATGCTAAGCGTTGATGCCCACCCACCGAGAATTCCGCATATGAGACTGGACAGCGCAAGTCCTGTCTTTCGTCCGACAGACAGTGATGGAAGCTGGCCTCTCTTTTCCTGATGTTTGAAGCGAATGTAGGTTGCCTTTGCTCGATCGGTGTTACCGTCGCATTCGGCCAATGCTTTCGCCCATAGGCCCTTGTCTTGGTTGCCCTGTTCGATTTCCTCAAGTGCGGAGGCATATGTCGCCTTGGTTGCGGCGACTGCCGCCCTGTGTTTCCTGTCACGTTCGCCGAACTTCTGTCCGAGACGGTATGAAAAACTGCCTTCAGTCATCGTATTGTCCTTTCCGCCAACGCCTGCGTCACGTTTTGCCGCGCCAGCGGCAATAACGTGCACGCTGTTGTTGAAACGGTTATTATTCTTCAAACCGTTCCGGGTGATTGTTTCTGTCTTTGTGTTCTTTGAGATCTTTGTGGTTTCAAATCTCGCGATGCACAGGCTTCTTTTTCGTTTTCAACGTTGAGGTGAGGCTCCGCCTGAGAGCGAGGAACGAGCGATCAGGCGGTAGCCTCCACCTGTTGGTTCTGACCATTATTTTTTTTCTTCACTCATATCATCCAAACTTCTACCTGTGTAAGAAAGTTTAGCTTCTTCAATTTCTACTTTCAACGAACCATTCAAATCTGTAATTTTTCCATCAATTAGTACTTCTTTGTATTTTTTTAGCTCCATGGCTTGTTGCTTTGACACAGGTATTGTAATGTCAGCTGTAGAGAAAATAGCACCTTTGTCCATATCAATCTTACAAATAAAATTACCATACTCTTCTTTAACATCTGAAATATATCCACCATCCCATTTGATATACTTTCCTATGTAACGTTTGCGAAACTCATCTGTCATTTTATCCATTACCGCTTCACGCTTAACTTCGGTATCATCCGAAGTTAGCCCGCTACGTTCGTACAAACTTTTTTCTTCTGTTCGTAAATCATAATACGATTGATCAATATAAACTTTTTCTATCTTTTTAGGTGGCGTTGGTGGTTCTCCGCATCCTGCAAAAAATAGGAGGCACGCTAAAGTTGGAATAATTGTTGTTTTTCTTTTCATATTTAATCCTGTCAGAACGCCCGCGTCACGTTTTGCCGCGCCAGCGGCAATAACGTGCACGCTGTTGTTGAAACAGTTTTTATTCTTCAAACCGTTTCAGGTGATTGTTTTGTCTTTGTGATCTTTGAGATCTTTGTGGTTTCAAATCTCGCGATGCACAGGCTTCTTTTTCGTTTTCAACGAACAGATCACAATTCCGCTGGGGCTAGCGAAGCGCCCCAGTGGATATTGTGCATCTGCCTTGTTCCAACATTATTTTCATTTCACATTTTCTGTGACTGATCCACCTGCCACAGATCCAAAACCAAAAGAACACTTGTTCATTGGGGAAACAATTCACCCTCTCTAAACCATTTCGATTGTCCCAAATCCTATTCAGCGAAGCAATGATTTTTTTTATTGGAACTCTTAATAGTGGTACGGACGCATTCTACCAGAAAACTTCACTGATGTGTCCTTAATTGACGCAATATTTTGCATTTTTTAGGGTTATTGTCAATGATTATTGTGTATTGACTTAATTTTATTCTGACGTATAATATAGTATTGAATTAAAAATATTATTAGATTTTTGCCTGATTCGCAGGTTATTGAGACTCAAAACCCTGTTATTAGCGTAATATACATCCTGACGCATATTATGGTATTGGAAACAGCTAGGAGGTTAACATGCTCGACATGAATGACTTACAGCTTGATGAATTTGCGGAGTATTTGACTAAAAGATCGATGTGTAAGGATGGCCATGCTAAGTACTACGTTTATTGGGTCAGAAACTTCTTCCATGAAGCACAGAATTGGCCACCTGACGCATGGGAGTTGTTGTTGCAACGATATGTCAATGCTCTGAATGACAACCCAAAAATTGAGGACTGGCAGGTTGATCAAGCGGATAAGGCGGTGCGACTTTACTTTCATAATTTCAGAAGTGGCGACAAATCTGTTCCCAAAAGCGCAGCTCAGTTGATTTTTGATGAGAACGGCTGTGTGGTTACAAACGATCTGTTGTCAATAATTCGACAGTCTTTAAGGATTCAGCATTATTCATATCGGACGGAACAGACTTATCTCGATTGGATTCGTCGTTTCCTCATTTATGTAGGCAGCTGCAATGTTTTGGAGTCCAGTGATAATGGTGATGACGAAAGCAGAGTTGTTTCTGGGCGACCGCGAGCTTCTGATTCTGGAACCGATCTTCCCGTAAAGGTTTGCATCACAGAGCAAGTAATCAAAGATTATATTGCTTGGCTTGCCTTACAAAAAAATGTTGCAGCCAGTACACAAAATCAGGCGTTTAACGCGTTACTATTTATGGCGCGCAGAGCGTTGAACCTGGAAATGGTAGAACTTGAAAAAGGTATACGGGCCAAAGCAGGGAAGAAACTACCGGTTGTGCTGACTCCAGAGGAGGTGAAACAGGTTCTTTCTAATGTTGAGGGAACTCGTGCATTGCTTCTTAAACTTCTGTACGGGGGTGGTTTGAGGCTGCGAGAGCTTTGTCGCTTAAGGACAAAGGACATTGATTTTGACAATGAGCTGGTGTTTGTGCGTTCAGGGAAGGGGGATAAAGATCGTTCCACACTACTGCCGCAATCAGCAATCCCTCAGTTACATGATCATTTAAAAAAAGTTCGCGCTCTTCATGAACTGGATCTTAAGGCCGGTTGCGCCGAGGTCTTTCTGCCAAATGCTTTGGCCCGCAAATATAAGAATGCTGCAACTCAGTTTGGCTGGTACTGGCTTTTCCCAGGGGCGCAGCCTTCTATGGATCCACGTGCAGGCAAGATGCGTCGTCACCACGTAAGTCCCTCTTTTGTTCAGCGGGTGGTTCGTGAAGCCGCCAAAACTGCTGGTGTCGAGAAAGACGTTTCTCCTCATACATTAAGGCACTCTTTCGCAACCCATCTTTTGCTTAACGGAGTAGATCTACGCGAGATTCAAGAATATCTGGGGCATTCGAGTGTTGAAACAACAATGATATACACCCATGTGGTCAAGACTATGCGCAATCGCGCTAAGAGCCCACTGGATCTACTGTAGTAGTGCAAGCATCTTGCTTACAGATGGAATTTCATCCAAAACGGAGTGCCAGAGAGTGGCGTGGCATCGATATTTCTCAAGGATTATAGCTTATAGAGTCACAGAGTTCTCAGAGTTTTTTGCCCGCGAATCTCCGCGAATGGATAAGGGTATTTCATCCCCACTTCGTGGGGTCGCTAATCGCTTGGAATACCCTTATCACAAGATCACTTTTGACAACATGCATCGTAATTTTAACACAAGACTCTGCGCTTTAAATTTTTAGTGATTAACGGCTCCACAACGTGGAGAAAAAATTTAAAGCGCAATATTCGTGGAGATTCGCGGGGGGAAAAATTGGTTGCGGCTATGCTGCGCTAGGCTCTCTGTGGTTAAACTTATTACATATTTATCCAATAGAACGACATTCGCCAGTGTGAAACTCAGCGGATTGAAGTCAAGCGTCTGTCCTGCTGCCACACTAATTGTCGCGGTTCTTTCTCCAAGTTCATTGTAATCAAAGACCGTTGACGACCCATCATGGCTTATGGTCTGGATGAATTGCCCCGCATCATTATAATAAAAAGACTTCATCTTTTTATGAAAATCCGTTGCACGGATTAACAAACCTCCTTTCTTCGTTACCTAAAAAACACTTTTGCTAAATAATTCAGAGGCGAATTTTGGTGTGTTTTCAATCATTCCATCCCAGTTCTGTTCATAAAAACGTTTTCTCTGGTTCAGAAACTGCTGGCGGCAAAAGCTTCTCTAACCATAGAGCGTGAGCTTGCTGGGTTGGATAAATATGAGGTGATTATCCTTGATGACATAGGCTATGTACAGCAGAGCAGAGAGGAGATGGAGATACTCTTCACGTTCCTCGCCGAGCGCTATGAACGGAAAAGTTTGATAATAACCAGCAATCTGGTTTTCAGTAAATGGGACAGTATATTCAAAGATCCAATGACAACCGCAGCGGCGATTGACAGACTTGTCCATCACTCGGTAATTCTGGAGATGACAGGCGAAAGCAAGAGGAACCCAGCTGCCAAAACCTCTTGAAAAGGGATCTAATCCTGCCTCCGCCGCTCTTCGCCGACCGCCCTTCGGGCTCATCCCTACGGGATGTCGGCTTCGAGCGGCGGAGGCAGGATTAAGCGAGGGAGCCGGTGTCAGCCGGCGAGTGCCCTTCGCCTCGGAGCCCCTCCCACTGAGAGGTTGGCCCGATCAAAATAAGCGGAATTCAACTGGGAGTTAGCGCGAGCTGACGAGCCCCCTCAATAAACACAAAAACAAGGAAAAAAGACCATGAAATAACTACGCGCTTTAATTGTCGCCAATGTTAAGTTATAATTGTCGTCATGTTAAAAAGTAATTGTCGCTGACCACACCTTAGTTTATCTCACGTAAACATTGCCTCATTCTCCTTTTTCATTCACGGACGACTTTTTTGACCGCAAGCGAGCTATAGATTTCTTAACCATTTATTTCGGCATCTTCTCATTGTTTTTCTCTTCTTATAAGAAAACGATTTAGTAGATTTGCCCACAAAATACTGTTTATAAGAATTAAGATCAGCAATGTGGAAGAGTTCAATGACACAATGCGAGTAATAGCTAATAAAGTAACAGGAAACCACATTAAGTATGATAAACAAAAAACGACTTTAACAATGTTGTTGATTTCAGCATTCTGCAACGCTGATCCTACTAGATATACCCAAAGTAAAAAGCTTCCAACAAAGTGCATAATTCCAAATATTACTGAAAATTTATTTACCAACTTCTGATCCATATATCTCCTTCTATCAATTTAATATTTTCCAGTCACCGCATTCTCCTTGCTTCTTGTTACGCGAGACGGCTGTTCGCATTATGCTCTCAGACCAACTCCGGCAATCATACAAACCAGCACAGTACCTTGGTGGGGAAACCTTAGCACTTCTAATTAAAGATTCAGCAATCATTCTTACACGTTCAATATCATACAAGCATGGGTCCAAGTATAGAGGCTTGCATTTCTTGTGTAAGGAGTCAGTATATCCCTCCCCAGCAGGGGAATGTACTATTCCACGCGCACCGAATATATACCAAACTTTACCAGCTCTTCCATGAAAACCAGCAGAAATTAATTCTCCATCTTCTCTCTCAATTTCAATCCAATGATGAAAGATATCCAAGGAGCCATATTCGGTTTCATCATTGCAGAGTCGCATTCCTGTATCTATAGGATTTCGCTCAAACAGGCCCGAGCACTTCCCGCCATCGCGAACTTTTTTGTTTCTATCACAACAACAATGGGTTGTTCGGTTATATTGCTTCCCATTACAACATCCTTGCCACAGCCAACGAAACAATCCAAATTTGTCAACTTCATTCACGCCATCATTTTTCAGAAGCAGATATAGCCCGGGGCCATCTCTTTCCCCAATTGGGTCTCTGGTGATAAATGTCGCATGAAGCGCATCATAAGGTCTGTATTCATACTGCACCAACCGCGTCTTTTTATCGAATGGTTTGGTGCTGAACCGATGGATGAAGTCATCCGCAATTGAACCGGATTGAACGGTTATTTCGCCAACGGCAGAATATTCGTAATGAGCTTTGGCAGCTCCGGTGTTATCGACGTATTCGGTTATGTTACCGTTCCCATCTCCAACAGCGAAATATGTATTGGTTACTGAATTAACAATTTTTGTATCACTTAAAAGCCCGCCGACACCACCTGCACCTTGAAGAGTGCCGCTGAGGTCGAGGCCCCAAGTATAGCATGAGATATTAGTCGCTGGCGCTATATAGTCAGTAATTGTTTCCGCCGCTATGTTGTGACCATCCCAGACGTATTTGCGGGTTTCCACGGCATTCCATGTTCCTGCACCGGATGGGTCGAAGGGGTAAGAGGGGCTTCTGCCGCTGAGCTTTTTTTGGGTCTTCTCTACACGCAAGTTTTTGTGGTTGTAGCGGTACTCGAACATGATTGAACCGTTGGTAGCACTGTGCGGTTCAGATTTGAGCAATCTGTTTTCGCCGTCATAGGTGTGATGCCACTCAGAACCATTAAAAGTTAAGTTGCCGTCATTATCATGAGTAAGGTTTTTCGTAGAGCCCGCAGAACTCACAGAGATGTATTGGTTGAGCTGATTTGCAACATAGGTGTTCGTGGAACCGTTGAGCTGATTCCAAGCTCGATTTCCAATTGGATCATATTTGTAATTGTAATTATTGTTTTCTATAGATGCGCCTATAACCTCGGAGTTTTGGTTATAGATAAAAGTATTGATTATCGTCGCTGAGTTAAAGTAATCGGCTCGCCGGGTCCGGCGGCCAAGCTGATCGTTGAGGTAATCAACAGAGGATATGGTTGTTGTGTCCCATGAGTTTGAAACAGCGGTGATTAAATCTCGCTTCGATTCATATTGGCGAGTCCATTGAACGCCTGAATCTGAATTCATGGTGTAAACAAGATCTGCACCCTGTAGATATGTGTATGTGAATGTGTTAGTTTCTGCGCCGATGATTGAGGTAACGGTGCTAAGGCGGTTGAAGCATTCATAACCATATTGAATTATCTGACATGGATAAACAAGATCGACAGGATTAAAAAGTTCGTAGCAGATATCTCGTCCGAAAACATCCTGATTGCGTTTAATGATCCAGCCGTTCTGGGTCTCGTAGTCGAGAGTTAAACCATCATAATAAAAAGTGCTGGTTGAGGCTGAGCTTAACGCTGAAAGGATGCGGCCTAACCGGTCGTGGGTGTATGTTATATCCGGGGTTGAGCCGGAGTAATCCACATTTGTAATCTGGCCGAGATCGCTGTAGGTGTAAGTTGTAGTTTTACCACGCGCCCAAGTGCGGGTATGGAGTTTGCCGGTTTCTGTGTAAGTGTAAACTGTGCCGTTTCCATCTGCATATACTTTATTTGTTAATAGTCCGGTGGTTTCATCGTAGTACCACCGGGTAATGTCCAGTGCTAAATTCTGAGTGCGGAGTGATGAAAGGGCTTCATCTGTCGGCACAAGGGTGTTCAAATTTACATTTGCATAAGTATTACTTCTGGTTGTAGCCATTGCGATCATGCGGCCAGCCGAGTCAAATTGATAGGCAACCGGATAGCTTGTGCCCCATGTGGCGATAGTTTTTCCCAATGGATCATAGGCGATGTAGCTGACCTGACCGAGGGCGTTTGAAACGGCAGTTCGCCTTCCTAGATCATCATAAAAGTAGCTCATTCTGTTCGTAAAACTTTGTGTGTAACTCACCTGCCCAAAATCGTTATAGGCGGTGAATGTTGTGTTCGTGCGACCGTCGGTTGCTGTAACCTGCCGCGCAAATCCGTCGTAGGTGAAGGTGTTGGTGACGCGTGTTGTGCTGATTGTCTGAACCGGATATCCGCCGATGGATTTTCTGACATCGTCCTGCGTTGAGGTTGGCGTATCCGTCACCTGCCATGTGGTCGCATTAGCCGCATCGGTATATGTGGAGCTGCGGGTAATGTTGCCATTCCAGTCTTCACTCTCGCTCTGTGCCGTGAGCACTCCTCCATTGTAGGTGTCGACACCGAGTCCGGTCATACGGACGCGGCTAACCGATGTTGTGACGGTGCTTGTTGAGTTGGTCTGGAAATAGACGGCTGAGGAAGAGACTTGCCACCAGTCGTTTGAGAGTTTTTGATAGTATGTGTGACTGGTTGTGATCTGATCCGTGCCGCTGTAATCAACCGCTCCATTGCTGTTAATATCAACACATGTTTCTGTCTGTTCGCCCAGCTCATCGTAAAAATAAAGCACATCCGGAGAACCCGTCCGGCTGACTCTTGTCAATCGCCCCGTGGTTGAATCGTAAAAATTGCTGGTCGTGCCCAGTGGTGTTGTGGTTGCCACGACCCGACCGAGGAAATCGCTGGTGGTCACGGACTGGGTGATCCAATTGCCATCATCATATTTGATATATGAGGTTCTTTTCTTCCAGCCGTTCGGCTGGATTTCAGATTCCGTCTTCGTCGCCTGTGTATGGCTGATGCCTGAGACGGAATCTGTCCATTCAATGGTCGTCTCCGGTTCGCCATTGTCCAGCCGCAAGGCTGTGGTTGTTACCCCGGCGCGGATGGTTTCATCCGTGATTACACAGGGCCTATGAGAATAATTAATTGAGATGCGATTGGTTGTCACAACTCCGAGCGGGTCGGTGGTAACTCTGAAATAGCTGGCATACGCAGGATACTCGGTGGTGGTGACCTGCTTCGCATAGTCAGTGCTGTGCGCAGCTCCGTTCCCGACTGCCTGATAACTGTTGGTTGTGCGCCCCATCAGATCAACCACACTCCCATTGATTGGGAACAAGCCGTTCGCGCCGGGGAGTGCGCCGAGCGATGAGTTATAGCTTTCGCTCTCAAGCGGTGTGCCGGGAATTTCCCAATACTGGGTGACAGTGCCGTCGCGGGCAATGCTTTCCAGTAGACGGCAGCAGCTCCAGAGATTGAACCTTGAAGTGCCGTCGGAGTACTCCGTGGAGGTCAGCCGACCTTTGTCATCATAGTAATTCTGCTCAGAGCTAAGCAGAATATCCTCCTGCGCTCCGCAATAGAGCGCGGTTCCACGACTGAGGGTGTGACCATAATATAGGTCTGTCACTTCGACTTCGTAGGTGCTCATGCCAACAATACCCATGGGGTTGGACTCTGTGCCGGTGTATGTGATAACTGTAAACTCGCCTTCAGTGTTATCAAGCTCATACTCCCAGGTCGTGGTTGAGCCATCCTCGTTTTTCTGGTAAAGGGGCCGCCCGTCAAGGTAGCGACTGCCGCTGTAGGTTTCGATAAATGATGTCTCAACTGAGATTCGGTTGGCTGGGTCGGTTATCACAGAGTTCTGAGAGGCAGCGCGTATGGCGGTGTGGGTTATGATGGAGCAGGTCGTTCCGAGAACATTGGTTGTGCTGCGCTGATATTTATGCCAGGTGCGGGCGGTCAGCACAGGGGTTCCGTTGCTGACCCGGTAGGCTGTGACCGTGCGCGGCTGCGCGGCATCACGCCAGTTGCCAAGATCCCCAGCGTGGGGCGAGTAAGAGTACTGCGTTATTTTCGCGCTGAGATCAGGGTAGCTGCCACTGAGGTTGAAATTAAAACTGGGTGCCCACTCGTTGAGATATGTGGGGGCAACACACCCGTCCATCGCGATAC
>JALNXR010000050.1 GCA_023230265.1 Bacteroidales bacterium
GGCAGTCCGCAGAGATGCGAAAGTCAACCGCATGACATTTCCCGCATGTATCCATGCGAATCAATAACAGCCAGAGTACAATCAGGTATGCCGTGGATCAAAGTTAAGTCAAAATTAGAACTGCTGGGTGTTCGGTGATTATGTTTCGATTTATGATTTCCAGCAGTCGCGGTTTTTTCGGTAAGGCGATGGTGGTTTCCATTGATAAAGTAACCGCTCTCAGGATGTATGATAAGGTTCAGAAGTATTGGAATAAAGAGATCCAGCGGATCAAGCAGGAGCTGCAGGGGCATTATACGCTCTCAGAGGAGCAGAAGAATGAACTTCTTGAGCGGCTGCAACTGCTGAAATGCACGGATATGGCGCTGATTGTGTCGCCTGGGCAGAATGAAATCGAGCAGATGCATAAGCTGGGGCTTGATATTGAACCTCATCGCAGATGGATGAATGACTCTGTTCCCGGCATGGATGAAAAATTCAAAGATCCTGATGACCCTCTTCGGATAGTATTTCTCTGTGCCATGTGGCTGACAGGTTTTGATGCGCCGAGCTGCTCAACAATATATCTCGATAAACCGATGCGTAACCATACGCTGATGCAGACTATCGCGCGCGCAAACAGGGTGTTCCCTGAGAAGCATAGCGGATTGATTGTTGATATCAGTGAAGTGCTGGGCCAGGTTCAGGAGGTGCTGGATGAATCCATTGCGGGTATGGATGTGCCGGAGAGACCGTACAATCTGGTTGACCTCTCTAAGATAGACTTTGAAAAGCTGCATGACCGCTTTAAGAGGTCGAAACACAAGAACACAGATCTTGAGAGATTGAAAGCTGCTATTCGAGCGCAGCTGGAGAAGTTGATCCAACATAACAGCACCCGCGCCGATTATCTGGAAAAGTTTGAAGAGCTGATTAAGAGTTATAATGACGGCAGCCGTAATATAGAGCAGATTCTTGAAGAGCTGTTGAACTTTGCGGAGACCTTCTCCGAAGAAGAGCAACGCCATGTAAGGGAACATCTGAGTGAAGAGGAGCTGACCATCTTTGATATTCTCACCCGCCCCGGGCCTGAACTCACTCAGGATGAACGCGAGGAGGTGAAAAAGGTAGCCCAGCGTGTGCTTGATCGGCTCAAAACCCTGCTTGGACTTGATTGGCGGCGCATTACCCAGGCGCGTGCAAAGGTCAAACTGGCGATTGAAGATACGCTCGACCAGGGCCTGCCACGTTCCTACACACCCGAGATTTACAAGACCAAATGCTCGGCTGTTTTCATGCATGTATACGAAAGCTACTACGGCGAAGGCAAGGGCGTTTACGCAAAGGCTGGGTATGAAGTTGAATTTTAGATGGGCTAAGAACCTAGGTTCGCGCCAGGTGCGGAGTGCAGAAGTTCTAAAGTTCGAGAGTTCTAAAGTGAAAAGGGCGCGCATTTGGCTAGAGGCAACGTAGGTCCGATTTCCAATCGGACATGTCCGGTTTGAAACCGGACCTACTGAAGTTCGATTGCGTTTTCGGTTTACTATAACGGTGACGATGCTGGTTGACGAGCCTCCGCATGATCCCAATCATCCACCAACATCGTCGCACAACATCGTCAATCGGTGCCGCTCTACGAGTGGCCTATGTCGCTCATAGAGCAACTACTACACTAACCGCCTATAAACGTTCTGAGCTTGAGTGTTTCTGAGCGTATCCAATTCGTCTCGGATATCTGGGACACGATTGCGGAAGTTCCCGAGGCAGTCGTATTGTCCGGCGAGCAGAAGGAAGAGTTGAAATGTGTAGGGTTGGCTCTCAGAGCCAAGCAAAGATTATGAAAACCTAGGGACGCGCCTTTGAAGAACAAACACCCGGTGCTCACAAATTGCTTCTAAGAAGCAACTCTACACCTCAGGGTGCGCCTTTCACAAACTACACCAGAATCCTCATCGGCCTTGTTTTCAGCGATGCCGACGGGGACGTCGGCGCTCCCAGGGCCGTGTGCGCTCCCAGCGACGTTCGCGTTATTCGGCACATTCGAATCTTGCTTGGCTTTGGATTAAAGACGGCTTCGTGAAAAGCGCTGGCTCTGATATGGTTTGTCATTTCAATTCTTTGCTCTTTGCAAAGGCAAGTCGTTTTGTACTACTATCATTCATATTCTTGTTTTTTTTGTACGTTTATTATCTCTCACAGAGGCACAGAGAACACAGAGAGTAGCTGAACTTTTCGCAGCACTGAGAGAATATTTTAAGGTGAAAAATCTTAGAGGTGAAAAATGTGGAAAACTGGGAACGTCGAGCCCGAACTTTACGCCTTTGAGTCTTTGCTGGTGGAAACTCTGAAACAACTCAGAGAACTCTGTGCCTCTGTGAGAGATAAAGAATTGGTTGCGGCTATGCTGCGCTAGGTATGCTGATGATATTGAAACCTTAAAACCATTTCGATGACGTTGAAGAATAAAACCTGGAAATAAAAAGCTGGTAACTGTGCCATATTCAGCCTCAGCTGAAAAGTTAGCGTTTTATCAATTACATGATTGTAAAGTTTCGCATAAATGGCGCAGCAATTTTATATGGAATGCTACGAGGTCAGGTTGCTCAGATTACCGCACAATCTGTTCACGGACAATTTCTTTTGCCAACTGCCAATTTCATCGAATTATACGAGAAAACAACAGACGCAGGCCAGCCACAGGAGTAAGTATGAAGTTAATTGATACGGCAACACAAGTTCTGGAAAAGGCGTGAAAGCTGTTGAGTTCCAATCTTTTGGATCAAGACTTCCTCTACAACATCCTCGGTTCAGCCCGTATTTTTGCACAATTCAAACAAACTGCAACAGGTGGAGTAGTAAACAACCTCAACAGCGAAATCGTACGTCGGGTTCAAATCCCCCTGCCTCCAATGGAGGTGCAGAAAGAGATTGTGGAGGAGATCGAGGGTTACCAAGAGTCATCAACGGTGCCCGCGCTGTACTCGACAACTACCGCCCCCACATTCCCATCCATCCCGACTGGCCGATGGTGGCGCTTGGGAAAGTTTGTGTCATGAATCCGCGCAAATCTGAATTAGCTGACCTGGAAGGTTCCACAGTCGTGTCGTTCGTTCCAATGTCTGACATTGGCGAGCACGAGATGTTCTTTTCGTCAAAAGGCACGAAGCGACTAGACGAGGTGACTACGAGTTACACCTATTTCGCAGACAATGATGTGCTTTTGGCGAAGGTGACACCATGTTTCGAGAACGGAAAGGCCGTCGTTGCAAACGATCTTGTAAATGGGATTGGTTTCGGGTCGAGCGAATTATATGTACTGAGACCGACAGGCGATCTCATCCCGCAGTGGGTATTTATGATTGTCGCAACTCATAACCGCAACAAAAGAATGTAACGGCTCATTCTGCCAATTGTTTTGAGTATAATGGTATCTGCACAAACCAGAGAAGACATATTAAATTTGACAGCATTAAATTAATTACATCTCGCTATTGACTCATAACGTCATGCGTTATATAATAGCGGCAAATGATAGAAAGCTTTAAATGCAAAGAGACTGCAAACATATTTGCACGGCTATTTTCACAAAAATTACCTGCTGATATCCAGCAAGTTGCATTTAGAAAGCTAAGAATGTTAAACCGAAGTGCAAACATTAATGATCTTCGCATTCCTCCCGCAAATCGATTGCAAGCCCTTTCAGGCAAACGGAAAGGGCAGTATAGTATGCGCATTAATCAGCAATGGAGGATATGTTTTGAATGGAAAAACAACAATGCATTTAATGTCGAGATTGTCGACTATCACTAAGGAGAGCTTATGAAAAAGATTAACGCAGTACACCCGGGAGAGGTGCTTTGTGAAGAGTTTCTCAAACCAATGGAGATCAGCCAGAATCAGCTGGGGCGTGATCTCAGCGTCTCTCCTCGCAGAATTAATGAAATCATTCACGGCAAGAGAAGCATTACAGCCGATACCGCTCTGCGCCTCGCAGCATATTTTGGGAACTCGGCATCGTTTTGGATGGGATTGCAGATGGACTATGATCTTGATATTGCAGAAGACAATCTTGCCCATAGAATTCGTAAAGAGGTGCGTCAGATAACATTTGCTTGAGGATTTAGTAGATTCATGGCTAAAGAAGGTCATAGCAAAGTACTTTTTATAAAAGCGGGTACAGGGTTTTAGAGTTGCAAAAGCATAGTTTTTTCTCGAGAAGCCAACAATGCCGAGCCTCTCAATATTTTGTACAGAGTAGAATCAATCAAAAGGGAAGCTTTTGTTACGTCAGCCGCTCAAAGTAGTGCGCATGAGGATGATGCAAAGATTGCTTTTGAAACTTTTTTGGAGACACTGCCGTATATCAGTGTTCACAGCTTCACACAGATAAGATTGAAACTCAATCGTATATAAGGATATGATAGCTACAATAAGGATATGATGGCTACAATATGGACATGGGCACAACTCCACAAATTTTGCATGAATATGTTACGCGAACCGGGAAAAACCCTTTCCGTAAATGGTTATTAAGCCTTAGAGACATTCACGCGAGGGCCAAGATTCGAGTTCGTTTAAACCGTATAAGATCAGGTAATTTTGGCGATGTTAAATCCATCGGTGATGGTGTTTCCGAACTGAAGATAAACCATGGCCCCGGTTATCGTGTATATTTCGCAAAAAAAGGCAATGCCATTGTTTTACTTTTGTGCGGCGGTGATAAACCAAGCCAAACAAAGGACATAAAAACGGCTAAAGAGCATTGGGCTGACTATAATAAGAGGTTATCATGAAAAAACCATATGAAGATTATGAAGCAGGACTTCAGAAGTCATTAGGCAATGAAGAAGAAGCGGCGGCCTATCTTAATGCGGCTCTTGAAGATGGGTCACAAGATGTATTTTTAATGGCACTTCGTGATGTCGCCAATGCAAGAGGATTTTCACAGCTGGCGCACAATGCAGATCTAAACCGGGAAAATCTGTACAGAATACTATCAGCTACAGGTAATCCCCAGCTGGCCAGCTTGAACACATTGCTGGATGCTCTTGGACTCAAACTTGCAATTGAGACAAAAAAATCAAGATCCTTTGTGGTGGCTGAAGAAAATGAAACATATACGAAGTCTTAAAATGCTGCTGTCAGTCGGCTGTCAGGGTCAACCCTTAGATTAAAAGTTAGCGGTTTGTAAAAGCGGGCACAGGGTTTCGAAGTTGCAGGAGCAAGATTTTTTATTGGGAAGCCAATAATGCAGAGCCGCTCGATATTTTATGCGGATGTAGGATCAATCAAAAAAGAAGCTTTTGCTACGTCAAATGCCAAGAGTATTGCACATGTGGATGGTGCGAAAATTGCTGTTGGATCTTTTTTAAAAGGCGCTACCGGGTATTGAAGCCTCCAATGCGATTTAACATCCAGTATTTTCCGTATATATTCACCAGAATCAGAACTCGCCATCTCTCGCATATCCCGACCAATTAAAGTTGTTGAAGCAAGTTCTATGTCGCTACCTACACTCGTCATTATATCTCTATGGGGGGAGCTCCTCAGCCGTGCTCTGTTTCCGATTTCGCATTTTTTCACCCAAACGCTGATATGCATCCCAGTCTGGCAACTGTACCGAGATATCCACATCCATTGTCCTGCGTCCTGATTCAATTCCATGCATGTGGAAGAATAAGACATCCCTGGCTGTTGCACCGAAAAGCAGGATTGGCACGCTCAGCCTGTTAGCAAGGGAAACAAGTTTTACAAGCACCTGCTCCAACTGGTGGTTAATCGGCCTCAATAATGTTACGCAAGTGCTCATACCAGGTAAATCAATAGAGAGGTTGCCTGCCATATCCATAAAGGCAACACTTGCATCAATTAACATTTCAACGTGCTTGGCCCCAAGCTGATCTGTATGTGTTCACAATATACCACTGTTCATTATTAATGAACAAGAACTAAAAGTGAACAAACGACGGTGATTGAGCGAGGCGGCATCAGTGTCATGGCGCATCAGGGTATTGCCCCTTAGTTTAAAAGTTAGCGTTTTATAAAAATGGGTACAGGATTTCGAAGTTGCAGGAGCAAGATTTTTTATTGGAAAGTCAACAATGCAGAGCCTCTCACAGGAGCAAGTGTGAAGTACATTGATATGGCAATACAAGTTCTGGGAAAGGCGGGAAAACCGTTGAGTTCCAAAACGATCCCCGTGCGTATGATTGAAGCGGGACTTTGGAAAACTGTAGATAAAGGATGCTTGAATAATTTACCTAAATCATCTATCATTTCGTTGTCAATTTAACAAAGCCATTATACATAATGCGGATTAAGGGGGCTATTGGGCAGAGGTTCCGGCTTTACCTGGATGCGTGACCCAAGGAGAAAGCATTCTTGAAATAGAAGCCAATCTTAGGGAGGCAATATATCTTTGGCTGGATGTGTCTGAAAATATTATTCTAAAATGCTAAACCAGCGGAGCCGGAACCAAACTGAGCCTACGTGATATGCAAATGTTATCTCACTCATTGAAAAGTTGTGTGATATGCACCGCTGGTTTAGTCAACAAACGCTGTGCGTTTGGGGGAAGAAACTGAAGTAGTGCAAGCATTTTGCTTGCAAATAAAACTTATAAAAGGGTTGGAGACTTGCGCGGGTTAAAGGTAGCCACCACGTATATATTATAGATGGACGACAGGAGCGTATCGTAATCCCTTTGTATGGCGCTAAACCTCTTAAAGTTGGATTGTTGAAGGCACTCATGAAAATCGCTGAACTTTCCGAAGATGATCTATGACATCCCTTTGGGAACTCGGCATCGCTTTGGATGGGATTGCAGATGGACTATGATCTTGATATTGCAGAAGACAACCTTGCCGCGTTATTTTTTAGGGAAAAATCTAAGAGGTAAAAAATCTAGAAATACCAAGCATCCGCCTTGTACCTTTGATTTTATTTGCCAGCTAATTGGTGAAAATTCATTAGATTCGCAGTTCTCATTAAAACAGTTTCAAGCTTCGACACTTCACCGCCGGCAAGTTTAGAGAAACGTTCAATATCTTCAAACAACGACCTTTTTGATGTTTTGTCTACAAAACGTATGCTCTGCAAAATACTTTCAAATTTGTTGATAACAGCATCAGGTCCGAACTCACGCAGGTAATCTAGAGCGATGTCCACGCCGCTTTCGCCAAAATTTTGTGTAAGAAGTATCTGTTCAGCCTTACTGAAACATCCGTCTGATACAAAAAGAGCGAGAACTCCCCAGAAAAGGGCCTGCTCGATCTCTTTTTTATTAATTTCAGTGAGTCGAAATCCGCTGGCTAAAGACAAGTCATGGGTCACTCTTTTATTTAATTCACATGCGTTGATTGGCGCACAATCTCCCAGCCCTGCCCATTCATAGTAAACCTCACTCATATCAAACCAGAGCAAAGCCCGCATTCGGGTGCAGCAGGCAGGGTGAGTATGCAATAGACTATATTCATCTCCTCCCATATCCTGTAATTCCTTGGCCTGCCTTAGATAAGCAGACAGGTTGAACCTTATGAAGTCATCGGGCAACCCGGTTGCTAACTTTAAAATCGCCTTAAATGCATTTTCTTTGTTCTGCACACAAACAAATCCTGATCGGTCAGCAGTAATCTCGGCGGCTCTCAGCAATGCAAGGATGTTTAATTTTTCTACCTGATTTTGCGCTTCCTCCGCCCGTGGATATAAATAATGTTTAAAAAGATAATGACCTACTTCATGGCCAACAACAAACCGCAGTTCATCCACAGAGCACAGTTGGACTAAACCTGAGTTCAAAACCACCGAAATTGAGTTGTTCACGCCTGGGAAACAACTGGCCTGAAAATCAGCGTTGTTTTTAACATAAACTTCCAACTTGTATTCAGGGGCCAAAATATTCTTCACATCATCCGCAGCTTTACAGATAGTCGGGAATAATTCAGGCACTATTTTTGTTGCGGTAACTAGCTGATGTTTCTTAAATCGTTCCCTGACTTCATTGTCGATAACGCAATTTTGTATACCAGCGTACTCTAGCGAGTCATTTGAATATTTTATTGCCTCAAGCATCATTTTAGGGTCAATAGGCCTTTTCATATTTCAGACATATTCTTTGGTTAACGCAACCCTCTTTTGCGCGATTATATTGAGCATCGCTTTTGCTTGCTCGCGTTTTTCACTGTTGTTATGCTCTACCAATTGGTTCCATTTTTTGTACTCTGCCAGAAGATGTTCTTTCTTTTCAGCAATACTCATGTCAGAACGGAGCCCAAGCAGGCTGTCAACATCAACCAAAACATCGGCAGACATTATAGCAACAGAAAGGTGTTTATCCCGCATAGCCCTGAACTTATCATGGTCAACGTCTAACAATCCTGCAAGCTCATCCAATAGTTCCAGTTCCTCTTTCTCCGCGATACCATCAGCAGCCGCAACCTGTAATCCTAACTCTAAAACTTCATAACGTTCAGCAGCTGACGAAACCTTTTTCAAAGCTTCGCTTAACGAGGAATATGATATGTTGATTCCTTGTTTAAAATTGTCAAATGATTCACGTATAGTTTCATTGAGCAGAGTTTTTAAGCTTTCCTGCTCCTGTTCAGATGCTATATCTACTCTTTTGCTAATCCACTCCTTGATTACAGCAGCTTCTTTTGGATTTACCTCCCCGTCTGATGCACAGACGGCAAATGCTAAAGTTATGGCCAAGGCATCAAATTCTCTGCGTTTATCAACAGCATCAAGGTATCCTTCGTCAAGGAACTCATGCCTAATTTCTGTTGTCGCAGAGGCATTAGTTCCAACAAGCTGATATATAAATCGTATTTTACGGTACCCTTTACGAGGAGGTGTCAGCACATCGATTGGGATTTTAACAACGTAAATCCAATCTGATGCGATAGTAGATGTGTAAGGGATCGGCCTATTGGACACAAAACCAAAGGCAACAGTTTCAGTTAGCTGGAACACATCGATTGCTGAAATCAAAGGTTTTTTGTCCCCATCGGTTACATCAAAGGCAAGCAACTCCTCTGTGCTATTATAATTGGCGTAAGGTGCGTTAATCATTCCACACATTTCTACTACGAACAAATTGAAGAGCACTCCTTCGATGCTCTCTTGAGTTGTCCTCACTCTTATCCTGAATTTATTATCAACTCTAATAGGGGGTGGGGAGGGATGACCGGGCGGATTATTCCCTGGTGAGCTACTTTTAAAAATATAAATCAACAAAGGAATGCCAACCCAAATAAACAAAACTAGTAAAGTCACCATATAAAAACCCTTTCACGTCAAGACAGACAAAGAAAATTTTTATTCGATTATGAAGTTCGCTATCTTGGCCTTTTCCTGAGCAAGCGTTTGTGTGTTAGATCTTTGGCTTGTCACATCATAGTCGATAACCAACTGCGTACCTGACTCCTTATGTTCAAAAACACACCTCATCCTTTGGTCTTTGTCATAGCTGTAACTCACGTCAACGGGTGTTCCCTCAGGTAATCCTACTGGTAATTTAAGTTCCTCAGAAACAAGAATTGTGCAATTTTCAGGATCTGTTGACATTCCCTGAGTAAGGTCAGTTTTAATTACTAACTGGTTGTTGTAATGCGTAAAAAAGGTTTTATTTACCGTACATGGGATTTTGGAGTTTTTTTCTATCAATACATCGTTGGCAACACACCGAGACTCTGTTATTTCATCGTAACTCAGGCATATCGTGCCATACCCGTGATTGCAAACCTCTCCCAGGTTGACATCGCGTAGCCCTGCCGCTATCCCTGCATCAACCCTTTCTGGATGATCCTCAAGTAACCGCAGACCTGCATACAAGGCTGCGCCAAGTGACACACACTCGTCGACATTGCCAACCGCAGTTGGCTCATAGCCAAACAAATTTTTTAACATATCCTGAACTGCGGGAATCCGGCTACTGCCTCCCACAAGCAAAACCTTGTAAATATCAGAGAATTTATTCCCTGCATCATCTAAGGCTGTTTCCACAAGCATTTCCATCTTTGCAAGATCAGATGAAATCATCATGTTAAATTCAGCACGGGTAATCTCGCCCCTCACAGTTCCGCCATTCCCTTTTAGTCTATAGGCAACTGTTCTTTTTTTGGAGAGTGATTTTTTGATTGATTCAGCATAATCTTCGATTTCCACTCTGTCTTCTTTTGATGCACACAGTTTTTCGCCGCATTTCTCTTGGTAGTTTTTTTCCAGATAATCGACAAGTTTCTTGTCAAAATCAATACCGCCCAAATTCCGGTCCCCGCTCGAAGTAATAATTTCAACATTTTTGCCATTAATATTGGCGATCGAGACATCAAATGTCCCTCCGCCTAAATCAAATACAAGAACATGCCCTTTGACCTCCTGGGTTATCGCATAATAAATTGCTGCAGCAGTTGGCTCATTTACAATTCCCACAACATTTAAACCCGCAATTTTACCCGCATCCATGGTTGCTTTACGAGCAACCTCTCCAAAATTTGCAGGAACAGTAATCCTAGCGCAGCATAGCCGCAACCAATTCTTTATCTCTCACAGAGGCACAGAGTTCTCTGAGTTGTTTCAGAGTTTCCACCAGCAAAGACTCAAAGGCGTAAAGTTCG
>JALNXR010000052.1 GCA_023230265.1 Bacteroidales bacterium
GATTAGTGCTCTGTGTTTAACAGAAAGCAAATCTGCTATCTTAAGCATTATAGAGGCTCTGACTGTCCAGGCAAGATCATTCCATATATTGTGAGCTCTCATTGCTGCATCAATTGCCATTTGAACCTCTTTTTCACCGGCTTTGTGGTAGATGGCAAGTGTGTGAGAATGGTTGTGAGGCATGACAACTTTTGAGGTATTTCCTGTGTATATCTCTTTACCGTCAATAATTAATGGAATTTCAACAACTGTATTGCTTTGTCTCTCCAGCTCCACTTCCAGCGCTACCCTCTCCTTTGAGCCTTTAAGATATTCCAGTATCGGTTCATTTGATGGTAAGGGAAAGTTGTAAATTGAATTGTTCATAACAGGATTAATTTTAAAAATTTATAAAGTTATTTAATGATAATCTGCAAATATAAAATAAATTCCCTGTAATAATTTATGATATGACTACCCGCTCTATCCGGATTTGGAAAAATGGAAGTTAAAAGGTTGTAATTTTTTTGAAAGAGAGTATCTTTATAAAAAAATAGAATACCTTGTAAAAAAAGCATTATGGGGAATAGTAAATGTTTGGTAATTGATTCTCACTGTGATACACCCTTAAGATTGTATGAGGGTGCTGATATAAGCAAAAGAGATGAGCAGGGGCATTTCGATTTTATCAGGATGAAAGAGGGAGGGGTGGATGTGGTTTTTTTTGCAATATATACATCTAATTTTATTGAGCCTGATGCAGCCACCAGAAAAGCTATGCAGTTGATTGCCAGAACATATGATGCGGTAGAGAAGAGCCCTGATAAGGTAGCGGTTGCTTTGTCGGCAGAAGATGCCCTTGAGTTGAAGGAGATGGGTTTGGGCGCGATCTTCATGGGGATGGAGAATGGTCTCCCGATTCAGAAAGACCTTTCTCTACTCCGTCTGTTTTATGATATGGGAATCAGATACATGACGCTTACACACGGTGGCAATAACGAAATTTGTGACTCATCTTCTGCCACGGAGAAACGATGGTCGGGACTGAGTCCTTTTGGTAAAAAGGTTATAAAAGAGATGAACCGACTGGGAATGATTATTGATGTTTCACATATTTCTGACGATTCATTTTATGACGTGCTCAAATATTCAAAAAAACCTGTTGTGGCAACTCACTCCTGCTGCCGGGCACTCGCTGATCTCCCAAGAAATATGTCCGATGAAATGATTAAAGCCTTGGCAGCAAGCAACAGTGTGATACAGATCAATTTTTATCCTCCTTTCTTAGATAGGGAATTCTTCTTGCAGTTCAGACCTTTATCTCAGGAATTTGATGAAATTCAGCAACTATGGAGAAAACATCCTGTAAAATACGAAACAGCTTTCCGGGAGATAAAACAAAAAATCAACGGACTAAAGAGACCATCCTGCAAAGTTGTGGTGGATCACATAGAACATGCCGTAAAAACCGGAGGAATAGATTGTGTTGGAATAGGTTCTGATTTTGATGGGATTGAAATAACACCTGAGGGGCTGGAAGGTGTGGAAAAAATACCTGTAATAAAAAAAGAACTTTCAAAAAGAGGATATTCCAAAGGTGATATTGATAAAATTATGGGTGGGAATTTTCTAAGGGTAATGAAAGATGTTTTTTAAATAATAGAGATAAAATCATGATAAAGACAGTGTTGATAACCGGAGCTACTTCCGGAATTGGTAAAGCAGTTGCAGAACTTTTAGCGGCAGCAGGGAACAATCTGATAATTACAGGCAGGAGGGAAGCTCTCCTTACCGGTCTGGCAAAAAGACTCGAAAAGAGCCAGAAAATTAAGGTGCTTCCTCTCTGCTTTGATGTAAGGGATAAAATTGAGGTCGATAATAAGATCGGAAATTTGCCAGCAGAATGGAAAAAGATTGATGTTCTGGTCAACAATGCCGGTCTGGCTGTGGGTTTAAATCCTGTCAATGAGGGTATTCATGAGGACTGGGAGAGGATGATTGATACAAATATAAAAGGTTTGCTTTACGTTACCAGGATCGTATCAAACTATATGATTGAGAACAGGAGCGGACAAATTATCAATATCGGTTCTATTGCGGGAAAATCTGTATATCCAAACGGTAATGTTTATTGTGCCACAAAATTTGCCGTAGATGCATTATCAAAAGGTATGATGATGGATCTGCACAAGTACAACATAAAGGTTTCACAAATCTGTCCGGGAGCTGTGGAGACTGAGTTTTCCGAAGTAAGGTTCAAAGGAGACAAAGAGAGGGCTGCCGGAGTTTACAAAGGTTACACTCCTTTGGTTGCAGAAGATATTGCTAATGTCGTTCTTTTTGTTGTGAACACACCTCCTCACGTAAATATAAGCGATTTGGTAGTTATGCCAGTTGCTCAGGCTTCACCCAGTATTATCGACAGAAAAGATGTGTGATCAGTAGCCGGAACACATCTGTTATTAAGCGAAACTAATGCGTTATAATTGCTGATGGTTAATAAAAAGCCTCAGACAGTTTAAAGCCTGTGAGGCTGATCTTTCAATTACCTGTTCACGCTTACCTGTAAAGATGAATTTGTGGGCAACAGTTCCGTTTATTCCTGAAACGGCAATCCACACAGTGCCTACCGGCTTATCTGCAGTGCCACCGGACGGTCCGGCTATGCCGGTAACTGCTATTGAGTAGTCACTTCCAAGCATCTCTTTTACCGCTTCGGCCATAGATACTGCACACTCTTTACTCACCGCTCCGTATTTTTCAATTATCATCTCATCAATTTTTAAAACATCAGTTTTTACAGAATTTGCATAGGCGACGACTGATCCTTTAAAAAAAGATGAAGATCCTGGTAAAGATGTGATTCTGGAGGATATTCTGCCTCCTGTACAGGATTCTGCAACAGATAATGTTTTAGACTTTGAGGTTAATAATTTTGATATCACACTCTCAAGGGTATCATCGTCCTCTCCGTAAATACTCTCCTGTAATATCTCCTTTAATTGATTTACAGCCTCAGAAACTATATTGATTGCAGTATCTCTCTCTTCTCCATAAACCGAGATCCTTAGTTTTACTCCTGATGAGGGTGCGGGAAGGTAAGCCAGGTGGAGTGAAGGATTGAGAGTCTTCTCCCAGTCAGAGAGAATTTCACTTAACCTGGATTCGGCTATCCCGTATGTTAGTATTGTTTTGTGAATTATATCTCTAATAGGGTAGCAGATTCTGATGTATTCTGTCAACTGTTCCAGTAGTGCCCTCATCTCATAAGGAACACCGGGAAGCAGACAAACTATGGAGACAGGAGGTGAATCCGGAGCAGATTTTTTTTCGAATATCATACCCGGAGCAGTTCCTTCTCTGTTTATCAGCACTTTGCATCCCAGAGGAACCAGGGCTTGGTCTCTGTTTAAATCTGATAGTTCAACACCTCTTTTCCTGCAGATATTGTTAATTACCTCCAGTTGTCCGGGATGGTATGCGGTGAGAGGCATAGAGAACATGTCGGCGACAACTTTTTTTGTTTTGTCATCACTGGTAGGACCGAGTCCTCCTGTTACTATGACAATATCCGATAAATCCATACAGTGGGATAAACCCGATTCAATCTCCTTTTCATCATCCCGGAGAGATACCATATAGACCACTCTTATACCTATTTTATTAAGTGCACGGGCAATTTCCCCCGAGTTTGTGTCATTGATCTGACCGATAAGTATTTCATCACCTATGGTACAGATGGAGGCAGTATGCATAGATTATCTGTTTGCTAAATGTTTAAGGATCTGTTTTACAAAACCAGGTCCGTTGTATATAAATCCTGTATAAATCTGCACAAGAGAGGCTCCGGCATCCAGCATCTCCTGAGCACGGTCAACTGTCGTAATTCCTCCGGAACCGATTACCGGAAGCACTCCGTTGCTCTTTTTGCATATGTACCTTATAATCTCCAAAGTTCTGTCAAACAGGGGAGCCCCGCTTAATCCGCCATCTCCTGCAGATTTTACAATTTGAGGATCAGATACCAGATTCTCTCTTTTAAGAGTTGTATTGGCAGCAACCACTCCGTCAAGCCCGGATACAAGTATGAGTTCAATAACCTCATCCAGCTGTTCGTTTGTAAGATCAGGAGAGACTTTAAGCAGGATAGGCCGGTAGTTGTCGTAAAATCTTCTTAGTGCTGTAAGTCTGTCCACAATCTCAGATAACATCGATATGTTCTGGAGTTGAGTTAATCCCTTTACATTGGGACAGGAGACATTTATGGTGAAATAATCTACAAAATCATAAAGCTGTGCAAAACACTTTTCATAATCTTTTGCAGCTAAATCATTGGGAGTTGAAGAACATTTACTGATATTGCCTCCAATTATTACTTCCGGTTTTTTATTTTCCAGTGATCTGACGGCATGCCTGACCCCCTTGTTATTTATACCCATCCTGTTTATCAAGGCATTGTCCTGAGTTAATCTGAAAATCCTGGGTTTGGGATTTCCAATCTGTTCAAATGGAGTAAGAGAGCCAATTTCAATGAATCCAAAACCGAAATTAGCCATATCATTATAAATATCTCCATTCTTGTCAAATCCGGCAGCAAGTCCTATTGGATTGTCAAATTTAAGGCCCATGACCTCCTTTTCCAGCTTGGGATTCTTATAGTGGTAGAGCATCCGGATTATTTTCCCGGAAAAAGGTATGTACCGTAGAAATAGCAGAAGATTTACAACCATTTTATGAGCTGTTTCTGCAGAAAAAGAGAAGAATAGGGGTTTTAGGAGTTTGTACATTACAAAAAGATTTGTGCAAAGTTAGAAATTAATCTATTGTTCATTCTCACTTGCAGGATTGAAACCTTCAAAAGTGCCGTCTGTGTATAACACCAATATCTTTGCCGGAACTCTTTTTTTATGCCCATCTCCCGTAAAATTCGTGATTTTTTTATTCTCAGGGAGTTCAGAATCTAAATATTGATTATCAAATAACAGATCATCTGCTAGTTGAGAGTGTTCTTCACCCTTTTCATCAACTCTCTTTTCTGATACAGGATTGGAGATTTGATCTCTGTACATCTTTCCACGCCCTGTAATCAGCCAATCCGGGTTGAGAGAGGGGAACTTTAAACATAACCTGTTAATAAAGTCATAACTGGGTTTGTTCCTGCCGGACATTATATGGGAGAGACCCGATCTCTGAATGCCCAAAAGATCTGATAAACGTGCAGGGGAGAGTTGTTCTGCTGATAAAAATTGCTGTAAACGACTTTTCATAATTGTAAACTCAAGAATACACAAATGTAACAATATTAATGTTTACATCTGTAATATGCAAAGTATTTACATTTGTAAAACAATCTAAATATATACAGTATCATATATCTTGCTTATCATGAATATACAGATAGATTTCGGTAATATATTATATATTCAACTAAAACTATCATTAAATATTATATATGTCTGGAATAGAGGCTTTAAAACTGAATACTGATAAATAATGTCAAAGAGTTACACTAATTATCCCTTTTATAGTCTGTTTTACCTTATGTGTAAATATATATAATATTTATAATATACTGGGAATATGCATTATATGATCATTTAAAGTTGGATATAAAAACTTAAATTCAAAATTGTAAAAAGAATGCAAAATAGCATTACGAGAGTTACATATGTAAGCATAAGTAGTTACATGTGTCATTTACAATTGTAAATTAATCTTCTTTTTTTAATTATTTTCGCTTAAGTGGATAATTGTATAGTTTTGTAAAAAATAATCGATTGTGGAGCCTGAAATTAGAATCTCTGAATATCTCTATAATCTTCCGGAAGAGAAGATTGCTAAATACCCTCTCCCCAACCGGGACGATTCTAAAATTTTAATTTTTAAAGATAAAAGTATTACTGATATCAAATTTTCAAATCTAAAGGAGTTATTGCCTGCGGAATCAATTATGGTAATCAACAACACAAAGGTGATTCCTGCCAGATTATGGTTTAAGAAAGAGAGCGGTGCATCAATAGAGGTATTTTGTCTGGAACCGGTGAATCCCCCCGAATACAGTACCTCTTTTGCGGCCAGAAATGAATCAGTGTGGAAGTGTGTTGTAGGAAATGTCAAGAGATGGAAAGAGGGGGACATTTTGTACGATCACCAGGGAGATGTATGCCTGTCTGAAATTGATCTGAGAGCCACTCTTTTGGAAAAAATTGAAGATAAATATATTATAAAATTCAATTGGAGAGGTGACCTCACATTTTCTGAGCTCATTGACAAATGTGGAAAGATCCCTATTCCACCTTATCTTAAAAGAGATTCCGAAAAACTGGATTATGACCGATATCAGACTACATATGCCGAGTACAGAGGATCGGTCGCGGCGCCAACAGCAGGGCTTCATTTCACTGACAATGTGCTAAAAAGTATCAGAAATAAAGGTATTGAGATATCGGAGCTTTGTCTTCATGTAGGCGCAGGAACATTCATTCCTGTTAAATCGGACCTGATCTCTCAACACAAAATGCATTCTGAACCCTACACTGTCACTGTTGCCCTGATTGAACAGCTACTCAACCGGGGCAACCGAAAAATTATATCAGTGGGCACAACCTCTCTGAGATGTCTGGAATCTCTTTACTATCTTGGAGTACACTGTATTGAAAAAGGGGAGCCGGGAGAGGTTCTGCAATGGGAACCATATGTCAGAGATTACGCATACTCATTTGATCAGGCAATTAAAGCTCTCAGCAACTGGATGAAATTAAATGGTTTGAAAGAGCTGCACTCCAGGACGGGAATTATAATAGTACCCTCTTTCAAATTTAGGTGTGCAGATATTTTAATAACCAATTTCCACCAGCCTGGGAGCACTCTTTTGTTACTTGTTGCAGCCTTTACAGGGGAAAGATGGAGAGATATATACTCTTATGCCCTAAAAAATGATTTCCGTTTTCTGAGTTACGGAGACAGCTCTATTCTGTTTCGCTGACTTTGTTAATACAGTTGAATCTTAATATTTTATGAGCCCAGCTTGAGAGCATTGGACCCGATGCCATCAGATTTGGGGCAATATTGTCTATTTGTTGTCTGGCAACAGACAGATAATATTTATCCCCTGTAAGTTCAAAGTAGGTTATCAGGTTTCCTGCCATTACAGAATTTGCAGAGGGTCTTATAATATCAATGTTTGATTCTCTTTTAAAAGGAATTGTCTCTGCTTGTAAGCTCTTCTCTGATTTAGAAAACATCCCGTTCTCTTGTTTGTAAAAATGTTCCATTATTACTGCCAGTGTACGGGTTGCGATTCTCATATACATATTGTCACCAGTGCTTTTGAAGAGGTCCATAGCGGCATCCATAAAATTAGTGTAGTCTGACAGATAGCCCAACATTCTTTTTCTGTTACAGCACACATACCGGAATAGTTTGCCCTCATCGTTGCTGTTATTAATTATCAGGTACTCCATTGTGTCCTGAGCTGTTGCAATAAGTTCCGGTCTGCCCAGCTGGGTGGCAGCAAGGGTAACTGCTTTTACAAATTGTGAATTGTAGGAGGTAATTTCCCTTTTGTCAATAAAATGACCTCTGTGTTCCTCTCTTCTGTTCTTGAGAAGTTGAAGATCATCTTCTGTTAAAACATTCTCTTGCGCACCCTTTCTGACCGGAATCTGTTTCTTCATTCTGTCAATATTGAGGTCCATGTCGAGAAAGAGGGCTATCTCTTTGTATCTCTGAGGAAAAAGGAGAGACAACTCATATATCGAGTATCCGTAATAGTCTGATTCACTCTCAGGGGTCATAAGGGTGGAGCTGGAGTAATAACCCCCTCTGCCGTTTGATAAAACATCTTTAATAAAGGAAATTGTCCTGAGAGCCGTCTCTCTGTATGATTCCTTTCCAAAATGTTGATAAGCCGCTGAGTAGAGTATAATATACTGGCTGTTGTCTTCCAGCGTCTTCTCATACAGGGCTCTCTTGCAGGTATAATCTTCACACTGCCTGTAAAATCCACCCTCAACCGGATCAAAAATTGCTGAATATTGAAGATGATCCAGCAAAGACTCTATACTCGAAGATATCTCCATGTCGGGATAGCATTTAAGATACTCAACAACAGTGTAGAGACTGCTGGGGTTAGGAGTAAAGGGACGCAGGTGAAAAATAAAATCCTTATCAAACATACCCTTGTACCAGTGTAACATATAGTTAGTTAACTCCTGTTGCCCTATATTGGAACCATTACATTTTTTGGTTATTACTCCGGTATTTACTGCTCTTTTAGATAACTCATCAGCCATCTGAGACAATAACTCCTTTTTTTCTTTTTTTGCTTTAAGGATACTGTATATAATCTCTTTAAAGTTGGCCGGATCGGAGTTTGAAAAACATATAATAGGTCTCCTGTCCGGCATAATAAGCAAATTCATAGGGCCATATGAAAAATCGTCATTCAGAAATAGCAGATCCAGTGCCAAAAGAAATGATTCAGGCCTGTCCTCTTTATCTTCTGCGATACAGATAAAATTTTCATTTAACAATTTAATTACCTCATTGTCGGAGAACAGCCTTTGTGACTCCTCCCGGAGTTTTATGTTGCTTATATATCCAATATGCTGAAAAATAAGTTTATCCTCCCTTACAGCTCTCTCAGCAAGCTCCTTTGTGAGAGAGGAATGCCATTCTATCCCGTTTCTGTCAAGTAATCTTAAGTATGGAGAGCAGCTGTTTAACATTTTTTTTAAATTTGTACGTGAACTTAAACCAAAAATTATGAAACGAACAATTATCGATCTGTTTGAGGAGTCGGTTTCAAAATTTCCGGATAACACTCTCCTTATGGAGAAACAGGATGGAGAATATAAACCGACTACCTATTCACAAACCAAAGCACTAGCAGAACAATTCGGTGCAGGACTTTGTTCATTGGGATTCTCTCAAAAAAGCAACGCATCTATACTTTCTGAAGGGAGAAACCTTTGGATAATTGGCGAACTTGCAATATTTTATGCGGCAGGAGTTAATGTTCCGCTTTCGATTAAACTGGAGGAGAGCTCTGATCTGCTTTTCAGACTGCAACATGCCGATGTAACATTGATGATGTTATCCGGCCGGCAGTTGCAGAAGATCCGTGCAATAAAGGATAAACTTCCCCTTATTAAACATTTTATAATATTCGATAAGCAGGACAACTACCAGGAGAGGGAAATTTACTATGGAGATGTCATGGAGATGGGCAAAGAGTATCTTAAGATAAATTACGACAAATTTATTGAACTCTCCAGATCGATTCAGAATAATGACTATGCCACAATTACATATACATCAGGAACAACTGCAGATCCAAAAGGTGTGGTGCTTACCCACAGGAACTACACAGCCAATGTCGAACAGTCCTTAACATGCATGGATATACCGCCTCAATACAAAAATCTTATAATATTGCCACTGGATCACTGCTTTGCACATGTTGTCGGGTTTTATATAATGATTGCCAAGGGTGCAGTTGTTGCAACTGTTCAGCAGGGGAGAACAGCTATTGAATCGCTCAAAAATATTCCGGTAAACATCCAGGAGATCAAACCCAATATACTGCTATCTGTTCCTGCTCTGGCAAAAAGCTTTAGAAAAAACATAGAACAGTCGGTAAAAGCAAAAGGCAAGTTTACTGAAAAACTCTTCTATTTTGCACTTAATCTCTCTATTAAGTACAATAAGGATGGTTGGAACAGGGGTTCCGGGTGGACATTCATACTCTGGCCTCTCAAGGTCCTTTTTGACAGTTTAATCTTTTCTAAGGTAAGAATGGCAATGGGAGGAGAGCTGGAGTTCTTTGTGGGAGGAGGGGCGCTGCTTGACAAGGAGCTTCAGAAATTCTTCTATGCCATAGGAATACCGATGTTCCAGGGATATGGATTATCCGAGGCAACACCGGTAATCTCAACCAATACTCCTGCAAGACATAAGCTGGGCTCATCGGGAATATTGGTAAAACCTCTAGAAATCAAGATTGTGGATAACGAGGACAGAGTGTTGAAAACAGGGGAGGCTGGAGAGATTGTAATAAAAGGGGAGAATGTGATGGCCTGCTACTGGAAAAATCCAAAAGCCACTTCTGAGACTGTAAAGGATGGGTGGTTGTACACCGGGGATCTCGGATATCTGGACAAAGATGGATTTCTTTATGTTCAGGGACGGTTTAAATCATTGTTGATTGGCAGTGACGGAGAAAAATACTCCCCTGAAGAGATTGAGGAGACTATGGTAACCCAGTCGAGGCTAATTCAACAGATTATGCTTTATAACAACCA
>JALNXR010000053.1 GCA_023230265.1 Bacteroidales bacterium
CCACAGGTGTGCTTTTATCAGAAAGTGAAGCCATGGATCCGATTATCGAAAACAATATAAGTATTCCCAATACCATGGCGAGCAGAGACCCGACAAAGGTCCCGGCAATGATCTTTAGAAAATTTTTCATGGATTATTCAATTTCTAACAAAAATAGTTAAAAACAGCCGGAAATAAAACAACTTAGTGGAAAAGAATGTGAAAAATTACTCCTTTCTCAGACGGTAACCTACACCTCTTATGTTCTCTACATAAACACCGGTTCCGGCAATCTTTTTCCTCAGATGAGAAGCAAGAGCCTCAAGGGATTTTTTTGTGTCAATATCCTTGTCCTCCCAGATTGCGGTTACAAGGTCCTCTACTTTGCATATCTGATTGTAGTTGTTGCAGAGGATATGAAGTAACCGGTTTTCGTAAAAAGAGAGGGTTATTGAGGAGTTGTCAGGATTGATAAGGCTTCTCTCCTCAGGAGAATAGTTTAATGTTCCAAGTGTAAAAATCTCGTTGTTTTTTGCCGACACCTGTATACACTTCTGCACTCTTATAAGCAATTCCCTGAGTCCAAAAGGTTTTTTCAGGTAATCGTTGCAACCTATCTCAAATCCGTTGGCAACACTGTTGTCGTCACTAACTGAGGTTATGAAAATTATTGGGATACTTTTGTCCACAACTCTGATAAGCCGTGCAAGTTCAAATCCGTCCATCTCAGGCATATTGACATCAAAGAGGCATATGTCAGGATGGAATGAGTTGTACTGTTCAAGAGCAGCCCGGCCGTCATTGACAAATGAGATCTGATAGCCGTTCATCTTTAAAAACTCACCCATAGCGTAGCCGAAATTCAATTCGTCATCAGCCAGAAGAATTCTCTTTCCCATGATCCCTGTTATTAAATAATAGTGTAAAACAACTCCCTTTACCTGGTTCACTCTCCAGTTCTATCTTCCCCTTATGGGATTTTACCACCCACATTACATAATTGAGACCCAATCCGAATCCTTTCCCCTTCTGTGAATGTTCCTTTCTGTTTACCCGGTAGAACTTTTCAAAAATTTTGCCCTGTTCCTCCCTGGGAATACCTAATCCGTTATCTTTTACGGAAACATAATAATATTTATCCCTCACTCCACATTCAATTTCTATCTCGGCAGGATCTCCTGAATATTTTACTGCATTATCAATAAGATTACCTATTGAATTTGATATGTGAAGCTTGTCTCCAAAAACCGTCAGGCCCTGTTTCTGCTCTGAAAAGGATATGGATATCTTCTTGATTGTACTCAGGTTATGCCGTGCAATGTGTGGTTCAATAGCTTCGTATAATCCAAAGGCTGATTTGTTAAGAGGGTTGGACTTTTTCTCAAACTTGTTAATGTCCAGGATTTTTTCAATCAAACCATTCAGAAAATATAGCTGCTCCTTTGCTTTCCCAAGAAAATAGGAGGAGGATTGTTTATCTGCCATCTCCCCGACCTCCAGATTGGTAATGGATGATTGGAGCGGAGATCTGAGTTCGTGAGTAAGGAAGTGTGTGATGTTCTCTTTAAACCTTGCTATTGAGAGCTGTTTCATCAGCATTCTTGCCTGCATGATAATACTCATCAGAATAAAGATTGTAAGAGCAAGGGAGATAGAGAGTATGGTGAGAAGATCACCTTTATAGACTGAGCGGGGATAAAAGATCTCTGCATCCACCTGCAAATCCTTGGAGAGGGAAAGAGGTTTTGAAATGAGAAAAGAGGAGGATATCAGAGGGAATCTCCCTTTTCTGCCCAAATCAAAATATCTGTTGTAGGATGTGTCACTGCTGGTGTAGTTCAATTTAAAACTTGATGCTTTTCCTGCCTTGTCCATCAGGTGTGAGAAATGAGCAGTGAGAGTGTCAAGATTCAGCGGGAAACTGTTTTTATAAGCCTCCTGCAGGATATCTTCCATTGATATCCCGGTGAGTGTTTCATCACTTTTAAAATCTATTGACTGAGACGGTTCGGATTTTTTTTCCGGATCAACAAGGGTATTATTGGAAAATGTTACACGAAAATTGTCTTTTTCTTCAAGAATAACTACTCTTGAATAGAGCTCACTGTTTATAGCCTCATACAGTATCTTTTCCGTACCCGACCGGAAGTTATTCATCTCATTATCAATTATTCTAAACAACCAAACCCCCTGGAGAACCAAAAGGAATAATATTGCAATAATGGATAATGAAAGAGAACGGCTAAGCATTTTAAGCAAATGGTCAGTATTTTATCAGCAAACTGTATGCAAAAGTAACAATATTTATTAATTTATTTGTATGAACAAAAACATAAACGCCATGAAAACCACTTTTGAACAACTGAGCGAACAGGAGATGATCAATGTTACCGGAGGCGACATTCTAATCAAAATCACTGACAGAAACGGACGTGTAATTTATGTTCTGATAGAAGACGGCCGCCCCTAAGGTGATCTGAGGAAATTGTAAGAAAATAGGCTAGAAAAATGATAATTTGCTGATAATCAGCAAATCAGACAGGTGTACTATGCCCAAAAAAATGAGAAAAACCCGTTTTAGACATTACCATCAGCTGGATACTGCCGACTGTGGACCCGCCTCTCTGAGGATGATTGCATCATACTACGGAAGAGAGATCTCATTTGACCTACTCCGGGAAAGATGTGAATTTACTCGGGAAGGAGTCAATTTATACGGAATATCAAAAGCTGCCGAAAGTCTGGGATTCAGGACGTTAGGTGCAAGACTCTCCTTTGAGCAACTTGCCGGATCAAATCTCCCGGCTATAATTCACTGGCACCAGCACCATTTTGTTGTACTCTACAAGATAAAACAGACCCGTAAAGGGAAACTCCTTTACATAGCAGATCCTGCTACCGGACTTGTGAAGCTTAATGAGAAGGAGTTCGTAAAATCCTGGTGTACCTCCGTGGTAGATAACGAAGCAGTGGGCATTGCCCTTTTTCTGGAGGTTACTCCGGAATTCTATCACAATCCGGGAGAGCAAGCCCCAAAAAGGGAGGGTTTTAAATTTCTGATCCCTTATTTCAAACCTTACAGTAAGTTAATAATCCAGCTATTTGCTGCCCTCTTTACAGCGAGTCTGGTTCAGCTGATATTCCCATTTCTAACCCAGAGCATAGTTGATACAGGCATAGGGTACAAAGATCTCAATTTTATATGGCTTGTTCTTATCGCTCAGTTTATACTCGTACTGAGCCTCTCTACGGTGGAATTCATAAGAGGCTGGATACTGCTCTATCTGGGAACCAGGATCAATATCTCTCTTATTTCCGGATTTTTAATGAAGCTGATGAAGCTCCCGGTAGGCTTTTTTGACACAAAAATGACAGGAGACCTGCTGCAGAGGATCGGAGATCACAGAAAAATCCAGAACTTTCTGACGGGTTCATCCTTAAATATACTTTTCTCGTTATTTAATATATTGATATTTAGTGGAGTTTTGCTCTATTACTCCCCTTTGATATTTGCTGTGTTCCTGCTGGCATCATCTATCTACCTTATATGGGTACTACTCTTTATGAAAAAGAGACGAGAGCTGAATAACAAGGAGTTTACTCAGAATGCTGCCAATCAGAATGCAATTATCCAGCTGATAACAGGTATGCAGGAGATTAAGCTCAGCGGTTGTGAAAGAGAGAAGCGGTGGGAGTGGGAGAGAATACAGGCACGACTCTACAGGATCGGGATTAAAGTACTTGCACTGGGCCAGTATCAGGAGGGGGGAGCGGCACTCGTAAACCAGTTGAAAAATATTGTAATTACTTTTATTGCAGCCAGTTCGGTGATTGATAACAAAATGACCCTTGGAATGATGCTCTCTGTTCAGTATATCATAGGTCAGCTCAATGCGCCTGTAATAAACATTGTGGAATTTATTAAAGCATCCCAGGATGCAAAAATATCACTGGAGAGACTGGAAGAGATACATCACAGAAAGGATGAAGAGGGTGAAAACGGAGCTCTTTTGCAACTCTCCCCGGGAGAGCGGGATCTGGTAATAAGGAATCTCTCTTTCAAATATTCAGGGGCTGGATCTCCAATGGTTCTGAAAAATATAAATTTCACTTTACCAAAAAGTAAGGTTACCGCAATTGTAGGAAGCAGCGGAAGCGGAAAAACAACACTGGTTAAACTTCTGCTCGGATTTTATCCTCCTACAGAAGGTGAAATCCTTTACGGTGAGGATAATTTCAACCTGCTGAGTATGGAAAGATGGAGAAAAGGGTGCGGGGTGGTAATGCAGGATGGATTTATCTTTTCGGACACAATTGCAAAAAATATTGCACCATCCGGTGATTCTACTGATTACCAAAGGCTTGTTATGGCTTCAGAGATAGCCAATATCACAGAGTTTACAGAGACTATGCCTCTTGGATTTAACACACGGATAGGACAGGAGGGACATGGTCTCAGTCAGGGGCAGAAGCAAAGAATCCTGATAGCCAGGGCTCTGTACAAGAATCCCGGTTTTTTGATTTTTGACGAGGCTACCAATTCACTTGACGCAAACAATGAGAGGGACATAATGGAGAAGCTGTTTGAGTTCTTCAGAGGCAGGAGTGTATTGATTGTCGCCCACAGGCTGAGTACCGTTGTAAATGCAGACAATATTGTTGTACTGGACAAGGGGTCTGTCGTGGAATCGGGTAACCATGCTGAACTTCTGGAAAAGAGGGGATATTATTATAAACTTGTTAAAAACCAGCTATATGTCTGATAAAGAGGGCAACAGAAAGATAATTCTCCGCAGGGATCCTGTTGACGAGATACTCTCGGAGAGACCTGTCTGGATTTTACGTTACGGAAGTTCTGTGATGCTTGCAGCGGTATTGATCATGACTGTGGCAGCTGCAACAATAAAGTTGAAGGAAGAAATTGAGGTTGATGTAAAGATAAATATTAATAAAGAATCTGCCGGGATATCAGGAGAGGTTGTCCTGCCGAAACATTTTTATACCGGGAATACAGAGGATACAAACTCTCAACTTATCATCAGGGCTGCCGGATCATTTAGAGATGAAGAGAGAGTAATAAACGGGAAAGTATCTTTTGGCAAAGGCAGTGATGCAACTTCTGAGGGGATGATACTATACACATTCTCTTTTACCTCACGTCAGGCTGAATTATTTTCAGGACAGACGGATCTCAGTATGATATCTCAGGGAACGCTCAGGTTCACACATAAGAGAAGCATAGCTGACAGATTTATAAACTCATTGAAATCAAAAGGTATCTGATATGTATTATTTAAGCCTGTCGGTTATTGTCGTATCCACCGCTTTTGTATCTGCCGTGGTTACAAGTATTGCAGCCTCCAGGATTCACAGGATGAAATGGCACACAAAGATTAAAAAATCCCGGTTCTCAAAATTAAATTATATCCTGACCAGTTTTTATCAGTTTAACGACAAGTTTTACAATCCTTTTTCATTTATAAGGGAGTTTATGTTGAGTGCACTTGTTACTGCCCTGATTTACAAATATCTGACATACGACAACTGCGTTTTTGATTTAAAATGTGTTCTTGCTAACCTTTTGACAGTGATAGTTCTGAGAATAGTCTTTCAAATTGTTGCTTATTCTAAATTATTTGACAGAGATCTTGTGGGATAAAAAAATATAGGTATTTTTGCAGCAATGAAAAGTGCGTTAAAAATTATACCTGCCCTGACCCTTCTGCTCTTTTACCTGATGGCTGCATCAGGCTTTGGTATTCACGAATGCCGCACAAGAGGTACAATTGATGTCCTGCCTGTAATTTACGGCAACGGCTGCGAAGATATCCACAAAGATCACAGTGAGGCTTCCGGATGTAATGGCGGCTGCTGTTCTTCATCTGATATTACTGCAGCAGAATCGTCAGAAGGGGGGCATACAGATGAGTGCTGCACCACTGAGGTTCATAAACTGGGATGCGATTATGAAAGCTCTCAGCAACTTACAATATCACCGGAAAAATCTCTTGAGTTAATCCATCTTTTTCTGGCAACCCTTTCTGATTATCTTTCAGACACTCTGTTTCCGTGGATTGATTCATCCTGCTCTTTAACGGAGTCACCGCCTCCTGTAAAATGCGGTACATATTCATATATTTCACAGTGGAGATTGTGAAGATTTCTGCCTTGTCATTAAGGTGAATGAAGTCTATAACAATTATCTACATGAATATGAAAAAAATACTATTTACTCTATTTATTACATCATTTTATTTTATCACTCTCAATGCCCAAAGCGTAACAGGTATTGTTAAGGTTCAGAAAAGCGACGGATCCCTGGAACCGCTACCATTTGCTTCTGTCTACTGGCTTGAGGGAAGATTGTCAATTGAAGCTGATGATAACGGGGAATTCAGCTTTAGTAAAGGGGAAAACACCAGAATTTCACTCATTGCCTCCGGCCTGGGATACACAAGAGATACTTTAGTACTTGGTGATGACCAGTACAGGGCAGAACTTATTATCAGAGAGAGTAACACTCTTGGAGAAGTAAGAGTGACCGGCAGGCAGCGGGGGAATTTCCTCTCCAAAACCACCCCTGTCAAGACAGAGGTGATCTCTGCAGCCGGATTATGTAAAATGGCCTGCTGCAATCTTGCCGAGAGCTTTGAGAATTCAGCGAGTATCTCTGTGGGATTTTCGGATGCCATTACCGGTGCAAGACAGATAAGATTGCTCGGCCTTTCTGGTCAATATACACAAATGCTGGATGAAACCAGACCTGTGATGAGGGGAATAGCATCACCATTTGGTTTGTCATATATTCCCGGTCAGTGGCTTGAGAGTATACAGATTGCAAAAGGGCCCTCCTCTGTGGTGAATGGTCTTGAGGCAATTACCGGCCAGATTAATATGGAACACAGAAAACCTACTGCAGAGCAGCCTTTGTTCCTCAATCTGTTTGTCAGCAATGTTCTCAGGACAGAGATGAATATTGCCTCATCCCTGCAGCTCAATCAGAAGTGGAGCACTGTTGCTCTTGGCCATTTCTCCACAGATCCTATGTCTCACGACGGGAACTCTGACGGATTCAGAGATGAACCCTTAACCACCCAGTTCAACCTGTCAAACAGATGGTTGTATTTGTCAGACAAAGGATTGCAAATCAGGTTTGGATTCAAGGCTCTTAGTGATTCGAGAGTTGCCGGGATGCATGATTTTAAAAAAGGTGATCCGGTTTCAGTGGATATGTGGGGTTCTGAAATCGGGAACAGGGCAATAAACGGTTACTTTAAGGTAGGAGTTCCCCTCAATGAAGACAACAGTCAAAACATTGCTGCTGTGGTTGATTATAATTTCCACCAGCTAAACTCATTTTTCGGACTTAAAAAATATGATGCAACCCAGAATTCTGCATTTATTAATCTGATGTATCAGAATCAGGTTGATGAACATAACAGATATGTAATCGGCCTGAGCTCCCAGTATGATCTTATAGATGAAACATTTATACAGAGAGGATTTTTGCCGTCAGGTGAGATACAGACTCTCAACACACTGACTCCCGGCCGGGAGGAGAGTGCGTTGGGACTCTATGGTGAGTACAACTATACCCTGGACGATAAAATCACTGTTGTTACAGGTTTGAGACTAGACTACAACAACCTTCACGGCTGGCTTTTTTCTCCCAGGGCAAATCTTAAGTACTCTTTTACAGAACAGCTTGTTCTGAGAGCATCTGCCGGAAGAGGATTCAGATCTCCCAATCAGATTTCTGACAATCTGGGATCTATGTCTACAGGAAGGGCACTTGTTCTGGAAGAAAATCCTCTGATTGAAGATGCCTGGACCTATGGTGCAAACTTTACCGGATATGTACCTGTGGGATTCAATGATAATGCATACATAAGCCTGGAATATTTCAGAACCGATTTTAAAAATCAGCTTATAGCAGACCAGGAGAGGGACCTTTCAGCAGTGTGGTTCTATAATGTGGCAGGAAAAGCTTACACAAATACATATCAGGTGGATGTATCGGTAGAACCTTTCGAGAGATTCACTGTTCTTGCCACATACAGGTATTCTGATCCCAAAGTGACTCTTCACGGGAGGGGACTTACCGACAGAGCCCTGATAAGTAAATACAAAGGTGTGCTTAATCTGCAGTACGCCACCAGAATGAATATATGGACCTTTGACTTTACAGCCCAGCTCAACGGTCCTGCAAGGCTGCCATACTTTATGGAGATGGAGTACTCTCCGGTTTACACTATGCTCTTTGCACAGATTACAAGAAAATTCAGGGATCTGGATATATATGTCGGAGGCGAGAATCTAACCAATTACCGTCAGAAGGATGCCATTCTTTCTGCTCAAAATCCTTATGGAGAGGATTTTAACTCGTCAGTTATCTGGGGTCCGTTAATGGGTATAAAGCTTTATGCCGGACTCAGATTTACCCTTTGGAAATAACCATTGAAATTATTAATATTTACAAATACAAAAACGCATTTAAAAATTACAGATATGAAAAAATCAATTATTACAGCAATCGCAGCAGCAGCCCTGCTTTTTACACCTTCATTTATCTCAGCTCAGGATAAGAATTCCAAAAAAGAGGCCGAGGTTACATTCTCTGCTGACATCGACTGCCCAAGCTGCAAAAAGAAACTGGAATCCAAGCTTCCCTATGAACCAGGAGTTAAGGATCTAAAGATAGATATTGAAAAAAAGACAATCTGGCTCAAGTATGATCCTTCCAAAACAGACAAGAATAAACTTGCCAAGGCACTGGAAAAACTGGGATATGCCTCAAAAGAGGTGACATCGGTACAGAATCCCTCAGAGGCTAAATCCGATGCAAAAAAAGGAGAAGAGAAGGGGCAGGGTAAGGAACATCAGCACGGTAAAACTCATGAAAAGTAAAAGGACTTATTAATAATGAGATGAAAAGGCTGGCACTCTCTGCTGCTTTTTTGTTAATCACCTTTGCTTCACTTTTTTCACATGTGAACAAAGGTGATTCTCTTTATATGAATACTTTCACTCCGGCAGATTACATTACTCCCTAAATGAAAAGCTATACAAAAAGTGATGAAATTATTAATAAACTGTTTAACTTTGAAAGAGAAAAATCTGAACAGGATGTTCTCTTGAATAACTAAACAAATTTTATTTAAAGCACATATGTATAAAATCATCGCCAAAAGGTACCTTACATCTGAAATTGCTCTGATGGAGGTGGAGGCACCCAGGATGTCCCGTTCTGCGCAACCGGGACAATTTCTTATTGTGAGGGTCCACGAAAAAGGAGAGAGAATCCCACTGACAATATGCGACTATAACAGAGAAAGAGGGACAGTGACCATTGTTACGCAGGTCGTGGGTGCATCAAGCAGACAGATATGCCATATGGAGGAGGGTGAGTCATTTGCAGATTTTGTAGGTCCTCTCGGCCGTGCTTCGGAATTCACATTGATGGAGCAGGATGAACTTAAAGATAAGCGATTCCTTTTTGTAGCAGGTGGTTTGGGAACGGCACCGGTATACCCTCAGGTCAAATATCTGCACGGCAGAGGTGCAAAGGTTGATGTGCTGATAGGTGCCAAGACAAAAGGTATGCTGATTTTGCTTGAAGAGATGAAAGCGGTGTGTGATAATCTTTTTATCTGTACCGATGACGGATCAGAAGGAACAAAGGGTTTAATACCCGATGTTATGAAAGGGATTTTTAACCAAATAATTGCCAGGGAACTCAACGGTGGAAAAATGTATGATCACGTTGTGGCTATCGGACCTATGATTATGATGAAATACACTACTTTGGCTGCTAAACCTTACAATGTACCTCTGATTGTAAGTCTTAACACTTTAATGGTTGACGGAACCGGGATGTGCGGTGCCTGCCGTGTTTCAATTGGCGGAAAAACAAAATTCGCATGTGTAGACGGGCCTGAATTTGACGCTTATCTGGTAGATTTTGACGAGGCAATGAGGAGACAGGGGATGTATAAAAAAATAGAGAGCGAAGCTGATCATAAATGCAGAATCGGACTTGATAAACATTGACAGAGGCAGAAAATCATTACAAAGTATATCATATAAAAAAACAGAATTAAATGAGAAACAAGATTCCAAGGGTCCCGGTCAGGGAACAGGATCCTGTGCTGAGAGCAGGGAATTTCATGGAGGTTTGTTACGG
>JALNXR010000054.1 GCA_023230265.1 Bacteroidales bacterium
TTTTTCTACCGAAAGAGATATTCTCTCCCAGTGATGTATGAGGAATCCTGACCCTGTCAATAATGGTCCTTCCGTCAGATGCTACAAGCAGGATCTCCTCTGACTCCTCAAGAGTGAAGTTTACATGAAAAGTTCCCCTATATGGCTGGTTATCTGCCCAGAAAAGAATATGTTGTCTGGGCTTGACAAAGGTCAATACATCCCCTTTGGGAACAATGTACTTAGTAAGGTTGGAGGGGTCGTTGGTAAGATAGCAACCACCGATATTAACAGTGCCGTACGAAGAGTTGAATAGCTCGATCCATCCGTTTTTGTGTCCGAAATCGTCTTCAAAGTCATTGGTGTTAACAACCAGTATCTCGTTAAGGCGCATATCTTCCTGACTTTGAGCAGCAGCCCTTAAGCCTGGAAACAGAAGGGAAACAAGCAGAAGTAATTTTAAGACTCTTTTCATTACTTATCAGTTTTAAAGTGGCAGGTTGTCATGCTTCTTTGCCGGATTAGAGAGCTTCTTTGTGGATAACTGCTGCAGGGCTCTTATAATCCTGAAGCGAGTGTTCCTCGGCTCAATAACATCATCAATGTAACCGTATCTGGCAGCATTATAAGGATTTGCAAAAGCATCCCTGTACTCTTTCTCCTTCTCGGCGGCTAGAGCGGCAGGATCTTCTGATGCAGCCATCTCCTTGCCGTATAGTACCTCAATAGCTCCGGAGGGACCCATTACAGCAATTTCGGCGCTTGGCCATGCATAATTTATATCCCCTCTGAGGTGTTTGCTGCTCATTACGCAATATGCCCCACCGTATGATTTGCGCAGGGTGATTGTAACCTTTGGAACAGTGGCCTCTCCAAAGGCATAGAGAAGTTTTGCACCGTGAAGAATGATGCCTCCGTACTCCTGCTGCGTTCCTGGCAGGAATCCGGGAACATCCACCAGTGTTACAAGTGGTATATTGAATGCGTCACAGAAGCGGACGAACCTGGCACCTTTTCTTGAAGCATTGTTATCCAGCACCCCGGCGAGAACCTTTGGCTGATTGGCAACAATACCCACAGATATTCCGTTAAAGCGGGCAAATCCCACTATCATATTTGTTGCATAGTCCTTGTGTACTTCCAGAAATTTTCCGTCATCAACAATTGCTCCGATCACCTCATACATATCGTAAGGCTTGTTGGGACTGTCAGGAACAATCTCGTTAAGTGAATCCTCCAGCCTGTCAATGGGATCACCTGTTGGCAAAAGGGGAGGTTCTTCAAGATTGTTCTGTGGAAGATATCCGAGCAGATCTCTTATCACCCTGATTCCGTCCTCTTCTGTGTCAACTGCGAAATGTGCAACTCCGCTCTTTGACGAATGCACTGACGCACCTCCAAGCTGCTCCTGATTGACATCCTCTCCTGTTACAGTCTTTACAACTTTTGGTCCTGTAAGGAACATGTAACTGGTTCCCTTTGTCATAATGATAAAGTCGGTGAGGGCAGGGGAGTAGACAGCTCCTCCGGCACAGGGACCAAAGATGGCCGATATTTGTGGAACCACCCCGGATGCGAGAATATTTCTCTGGAATATCTCTGCATATCCTGCAAGAGCATTGACTCCCTCCTGAATTCTTGCGCCACCGGAGTCATTGATACCAATAACAGGAGCTCCCATTTTCATCGCCTGATCCATAATTTTACAGATCTTGTTTGCAAAGCTTTCTGAAAGTGAACCTCCGAAAACTGTAAAGTCCTGTGCAAAAACATATACAAGTCTGCCATCGATAGTCCCGAATCCTGTTACGACTCCGTCTCCCAGAACTCTCTCTTTTTCCATCCCGAAATTTGTACACCTGTGAGAAACAAACATATCGAATTCTTCAAAACTTCCTTCGTCAAGAAGCATTGCAATTCTCTCACGGGCAGTGAATTTGCCCTTTTGATGCTGTGAGTCGATCCTTTTCTGACCGCCTCCCTGATGTGCTTTATCCCTAAGTTTTATCAGTGCTTTAACCTGTTCAAGTTGCTGGCTCATATTTTTTATATTTCAGTTTATTTATCTTGTTTATTGGGATCTTCGCACAGCTCTGTGAGAACCCCTGCAGTGGATTTTGGATGGAGAAATGCAATTTTAAGCCCTTCTGCCCCTTTTCTGGGTGATTTGTCTATCAGCTGAACACCCTTTTCTGAGAGTTCGTCCAGACTCTCCTGAACACCCCCTTCGGTTGCAAAAGCTATATGATGAACACCTTCACCTTTTTTCTCAAGAAATTTCCCAATCGGTCCTTCCGGATCTGTGCTCTCCAGAAGTTCAATTTTTGTCTGTCCTATACGGAAAAAGGCTGTTTTTACCTTCTGATCTGCTACCTCTTCAATTGCGTAGCATTTCAATCCCAGTATCTCTTCGTAATAGGGAATCGCCGTCTCCAGAGATTTAACAGCAATGCCTATGTGTTCAATATGCGAAAGTTTCATAAATAAAAAAAAGTGTTGATTTTTTAAAAAATTCTGAAATAAAGGGCAAAGTTATTAATTAATAAAACCGGAACAAAAAAAAATGGCAGGAATTCCTGCCATTTTTACGGATAATGTTATTTTTTTAATTGGCCATTGTATGATATACATTTTGCACATCATCATCGTTTTCGAAACGCTCTATGAGTTTCTCAATTTCGGCTCTGTGATCAGCTTCAAGTTGCTTAAGTTCAACTGTCGGAATTCTCTCAAAACCACCGGTTATCAGCTCATAACCCTTCTCCTCGATATATTTCTGTATTGATCCGTAGGATTCAAACAGCCCGTATATAACTATCTCCTCATCCTCTTTAAAAAGTTCCTCGGCTCCGTAATCTATAAGCTCCAGTTCAAGCTCTTCAGGATCAACATCATTAACTGTTCTGATTTTGAATACAGATTTTCTCTCAAACATAAATTCCACACTTCCCTGTGTGCCTAGAGATCCACCGTTTTTATTAAAGTAACTTCTGATATTGGCAACCGTCCTGGTTGGATTGTCAGTGGCGGTTTCAATCAAAAAAGCAATTCCGTGAGGTCCATAACCTTCATATACAACCTCCTTGTATTCACTAAGATCCTTTTCGACTGCCCTTTTTATGGCTCTCTCAATGTTGTCCTTGGGCATATTTTCACTTCTGGCTGTGGAGATAATTGCTCTCAATCTTGGATTGTTATCCGGATCCGGACCACCCGATTTGGCTGCGATTGTCAACTCTTTTCCAAGCCTTGTAAAAACCCGGGACATATTGCCCCAGCGCTTGAATTTTCTCTCCTTTCTGAATTCAAATGCCCTTCCCATGTTTTCAATAAATTTATGGCCTTATTCTGGCGATGTATTTGTCGATTTCGTATCCCTCCACTGTCTGTGGATATTTTGTCTTAATCTCTTCGTACGCTTTAAGGGCATTGTCAATCTCTCCCATCTCCTCATACATTATTCCTGCTTTAAGCAGATAAGCTGCTGCAAACGGAGTGTCAACATGTTTGGCAGCCTTCATGTAGAAATTTACCGCCTCCCTGTTCTGCTGCAGTCCTGCATGTGCATCTCCGATATTGCACATTGCCCTTGCCTGCATTATAAGATCTTCTCCTTTGTATTTTTTAAGATATTCAATAGCCTGTTGGTAGTTTCCAAGATGCAGTTCGCAGATTCCTGCATAAAAATTCACTGCCTCACCTGAGTTATTCCCGTACTCTTCCAGGATCTGTTTAAAACCCAGTGCATTGCCATCTCCGTTAAGTGCCAGAGCAAATGAATCTGCCCTGAAATATTGTTCAGCAACAAATGTCTGGGCCATAGCTTCGTTTATTCTGGGTTTACGGTAGAGGTGCTGATATGCGAAAGATGCAGCTGCGATGATTACAATCACAATAACTGAGTAGAGCAAGGGCTTCTTGTACTTCTCTATCAGTTGTTCGGTTTGAGTAAGTGCTTCAACTACTTTTTCTTCCGGATGATGATGTTTTGTGTTCTTTGCCATTTTTAGATTTTTTATGCAGTCTGCAAAATTACAACAATTTGTCTAATCTCAAATATGTAATCAGATAAAATTGTAACTTTGTAGAATAAGCAAAGGCAATAATGTATCTAAACAAAATATCTGTTACAAATTTTAAAAATATATCCCAGACTACTCTCTCCTTTTCAAAAAAGTTAAACTGTATAACAGGAATTAACGGATCCGGTAAGACAAATCTTCTGGATGCTGTTTACTTTTTGTCGATGACAAAGAGTTATTTTCCTTCTGCAGACCAATATATAATCCGTTACGGAGAGAACAGGGCAGCTATTACAGGTGAGTACATCAACAGTGACAAAACATCAGAAAAAATCAGCGTAAATATTGATACTGCATCGGGTAAACAGATAAAAAGAAATTCTAAACCCTACAGCAGGCTCTCCGATCATGTAGGTCTTATACCTGTGGTAATGATATCTCCCTCTGACAGCGCCCTTATCAACGAGAGCGGAGAGGAGAGAAGGAGATACCTCAATTCTATTCTCTCCCAGCTGGACAGGGAGTATCTCAGACGGTTGCAAAACTATAATATACTTCTGTCTCAAAGGAATAAACTTTTAAAAAGTGACTTTTTTTCTGAGGATCTCCTGTGGGCTTACTCAGAGAAAATGGCTCAGGACGGACAATATATATATGAAAAAAGGAGGGAATTTGTAAAAAGTATCTCCCCCTCCGTTGAGTATTATTATGGAGTGATCTCGGGAGAGCGGGAGAGTATAACCATAGAATACAGGTCAGATCTGGAGGGTACAACAATAAGCGAGCTCTTTTCCAGCAATTTAAAAAGAGATTCCCTTCTCCGGTACACTACCTCAGGTATTCATCGCGATGATCTGTTTTTTACCATGAACGGACATCCGATTAAAAGAGGCGGCTCCCAGGGGCAGCAGAAAAGTTTTCTGGTCTCTCTCAAACTGGCACAATTTTCTGCAATCAGGGAACAAAAGGGAGAACCTCCGGTTTTATTGCTGGATGATATTTTTGACAAGCTTGATATACTCAGAGTTGAATCATTGTTAAAGCTTGTTGCCACAAGTGATTTTGGTCAGATATTCTTAACAGAAAGCAACAAACTAAGGGTTTCTGAAATACTGGAGACGATTGACGGGGACTCTCTGTCATTTGAAATTGACAAGGGAAGAGTGATATGAAAAGGGAAAACTCAGTCAGGATTGATGAGCTTTTAACTCTCTTTATAAAGGAGTACGGGTTGGAGGATGGACTTGTAAGAACCAGGGTTTTTCATGCCTGGGACGAATCGGTGGGGCCTCGTTACAGCAAAATTACCGTAAGTAAATTTTTTAGGGAGGGAGTACTTTACTGTACAATAAACTCGTCTGTTGCAAAAAATTATCTTTTTATGCACAGAGTGAAAATTATCGGGGAGATAAACCGGATAATGGGTTCCCAGGTGGTAAAGGATCTTGTATTAAGGTAATTATGAAAATTGTTGCAGATAATAACATACCTTTTCTTAAGGGAGTTTTTGAGCCTTATGCAGAAGTTGCATACAAACAGGGAGAAAGCATCTCCCGGAGAGACCTGATTACAACGGATGCACTTATTGTAAGAACAAGGACAAAATGCAGCAGGGAGCTTCTTGAAGATACAGGAATAAAGTTTATAGCCACTGCAACTATAGGTACAGACCATATTGATATGGACTTCTGCAGAAATCAGGGGGTAGAAGTAGTTTCTGCAGCAGGTTCCAATGCATGGGGAGTCGTTCAGTATGTGATCAGTGCAATAAACCTGTTAAGGCCTTTTAGGAAATTTCGCCCTCAAAAGATGGTTGCCGGTGTAATAGGAGCAGGCAATGTGGGGGAGAGAGTGGCTTACACCCTGGGTAAGTTGGGTTATAGGGTCCTCCGTTGCGATCCCCCTGTAAGGCAAATGATTGCAGATGGAGTTCATCCCCCTGTGCTGGGCCCGTCACCTGTGGATAGAGGTTATCTGACATCTATGGATTATTGTGAAATAGAAGATCTGTTGTCATCATCGGATATTGTTACGGTTCATCTGCCTTTGCAAAAGGATACAAGAGGCTATATAGGTGATGATTACATCTCTTTACTTAAAAGCGATGCTCTCTTTATAAATACCTCCAGGGGAGAGGTCGTTGATGAGGATTCACTTATTCTTCGCAGAGAGCATTTTGACCGGCTGGTACTGGATGTCTGGAGCGGAGAGCCCTCAATAAACACAAAGCTGTTAAAACTAGCCGATATTGCAACTACTCATATTGCTGGTTACTCCCTTGAGGGTAAGGTGAATGCAACACAAATGTCTGTAAGAGCCTTGGCCGCTTTTTTCTCCATAAAACCGCTGATGGACTTCTCTATTAAGACAACTGACTTTGATTTTGTTCCATCGGGGAGAGATAAGTACGAAACGCTCTCGTCGCTTATCAATCAGACCTTTGATATGCCTGGTGAAGACAAAAAGTTAAGAGAAAAGCCATCTTCATTCGAAAAACTCAGAAGTGAGTACTCTTACAGAAGGGAAATCCCGAAAATAATGTATGATATTATTTGTGATGATCAGGATTCTTAAGGTTTGATATATTTTTAAATATAATACTTGTAATATGCTTACAATAAAGGATATAAAAGACATAGAAGAGAGAGGGCAGAGTGTTGAATCAGTATTGAAGGATATAGAGACTTTAAAAAAGGGCTTTCCTGCTCTTGAGATAAGGAGAGCTGCCACCCCCGGTAAGGGAATTAAAATTCTCTCAGATGCCGATATTAAAGAATTAACAGAGATTTGTGAGCAATATGAAGGAACTATCTGCAGATTTATACCTGCTTCGGGTGCTGCAACAAGGATGTTCAAAGAGATATTAAACGAACTCACCCTTGCCGGGAGGGAAGACCCGGAAAATATCAAAGGTGATTCGTCTGATTTTCCGACACTCAGGAAACTAAGAGATTCAATCGGCAAGTTTGCTTTTTGCGATGATATCTACTCCTTTCCTGCTTTCGAAAGGGAAAATCCGGTATCCTGTGCCATCCATATGCTCACTGCCAGAGGATTAAACTATGCATCACTCCCCAAAGGATTGATAAAATTTCACAGGTACGCTCATGAGACCAGAACGCCCCTTGAGGAGCAGCTTGTTGAAGGTGCATTAAGCTGTAAGGACAAAAGAGGGATTTCAAAAATCTTATTCACTGTATCACCGGAACACAGAGAAAAGTTTGAAAAACTCTTTAACGATGTTAAAGATAGATACCAGAGCTCTCTTAACGTTACATTTGACATTGGATTCACATTGCAAAAATCCTCCACTGATAAGATAGCAGTAGACATGGAGGACAAACCGTTCAGAAAGGAAGACGGCAGATTGCTGTTTCGCCCGGCCGGACATGGTGCCCTGTTGGAGAATCTCGGGGATATTCCCCAAGATATTGTTGTAATAAAGAATATTGACAATGTAGTGCACCAGAACTATCTGGAAGAGACAATCAAGTGGAAAAAGATACTTATCGGTGCACTTATAGATCTTAAAAATAAAATATTCAGTTATCTTCACAAACTGGAGAAGGATGATGATCCGGATCTCAACAGAGAAATAATTCAATTCATGGAGAGTGAACTCAGCATTACAATACCCTCTTTGCCTGAACCTCTTGTTAAATCATATCTTAAAGAAAAACTAAACAGACCTGTACGTGTTTGCGGAATGGTCAGAAACACCGGTGAGCCGGGAGGAGGCCCCTTTATTGTTATGGATCCGGATGGAGCACTGTCACCTCAGATTCTGGAAGGTGTTCAATTTGATATTTCAGACCCTGATGTTGCTGCTGTTGTGGAAAAATCGACACATTTTAATCCTGTGGATATTGTTTGTTATCTAAAAAATTACAGGGGAGAAAAATTTGATCTGCACAAATACACAGATCCCGAAACCGGTTTCATATCCATAAAGAGCCAAAATGGCAAAGAGGTTAAGGCGCTGGAACTTCCGGGGTTATGGAATGGTTCCATGAGTCAGTGGAATACACTTTTTGTAGAAGTTCCGTTAATAACTTTCAACCCGGTCAAGACAGTTTTTGACCTGCTGAGAAAAGAGCATGCCGGATAACCGGGAAATTATTTATTTCAGCAAAATGCCGCTCCCTTTTGTTCCGTTTGCAAACAAAAGTGAGTGGTTTTTTAATTCTCTCTTTTTCCAGTCACCCTTTCTGTATGCATAGCTTACAATCAGGGGAACTACGGTAGTGGCTTCTGCATAAACCATCTGTTCGTGGACGGTATCTACCTTCCCCCATGAGTTTGCCTCCTTAAGGGTTGAGCTTGAACAGGCTCCGTCCCTGACATCGGCAACGGTAATCTGTACTGCATATTTGTGCATTGGAACATCAAAACCCAGACACTCTGCGCACACAACGGTATCCTGTGCAAAATTCTTGGGAACACCTCCGCCTACCATAAAGAGACCGCTGGTTTTGGCAGAAAGTTTTACCTCTGTAAGTTCACGGAAATCAGCAACTGAATCTATGGTCATATAAGGTTTTCCCTCTTTCATTCTTTCAATCTGATGCATCACAAGACCAAATCCGGCACTACAGTCACTAAAGGCCGGAACAAAAATTGGAACATTATGCTCAAAAGCTGTTTGGATAAGTGAGTTCTTTTTTACTGATTTTTTTACAAGCCATCTGCCGATTTCACGGATAAACTCCCTGGAAGAATATGGTCTTGGTTCCAGTGAGTCAGCTATTTTCTTAATGGTAGCATCACAGTTCTGCAACTCTTCTTCGTCTATATATGTGTCATAAATCCTGTCGATATAGTTGCTCCTCAGATGTGTGTCGTTCACGAACTGGCTGCCTTTGTAATGTTTGTAACCAAGAGCTTCAAAGAAATCCATATCGATGATTGATGCACCGGTGGATACAATCGCATCAATCATTTTAAAGCGAATCATATCCACATAAACCTGCATACATCCGCCGGCAGAGGTGCTGCCAGCAAGAATCAGCCAGTTGGTTGACTCCTTATCGTTTATCATAAGCTGCAGAATATCTGCCGCAGAGGCAGTGTCTCTGGATGAAAACGACATTTGTCTCATTGAGTCAATGATATATGTGGAGTCAAGTGCGGTGATGTCGATATGTTTAATTGTTTCGCTCAGGAGCTCTTTTTTATTTGGTTTCATGATGGTTAAAAATTTTGTGCAAAGATAGATATTTTAAAGAAAGAACAACTTTTTTATTATTTTTGTTGGCCTATATATATCAGTATGCTAGCTTCAAAAATATCAGTAAAAATACCGGGAGCAAAGACTCCTTTCTATTTTTATGATCTGGAACTTCTAAAACAAACCCTGGAAAGATACTCCTCTGAGATAAAACTTTACGGATATCAGGCCCACTATGCGCTTAAAGCCAATTGTGATCCTGTACTTCTCTCGTTAATAAAAGATTATGGATTGGGAGCAGATTGTGTGAGTGGTAATGAAGTCCTGCTGGCAGTTAAATCCGGATTCGCTCCTGACAAAATTGTATTTGCAGGGGTAGGTAAATCCGATGAAGAGATTATCAACTCCCTCAAGAGCAAAATTCACTGTTTCAATTGCGAATCAATCCCCGAAATTGAGGTGATCAATCAGATTGCGGGGTCGATGGGAGTGACTGCATCAGTCTCAATCAGAGTAAATCCCGACATTGATGCACACACGCATAAATATATAAGTACCGGAAAATCCAGGGATAAGTTCGGAATAAGTCCCTGGAGGTTTGAAGATGTAATGCAGACCATAAAACAATCGGCCAACATCAGGTTCATGGGACTTCATTTCCACATCGGGTCGCAGATTACGGATATGAGTGTATTTGAAATGCTTTGTTCCAGAGTAAACGAACTTCAGCAGTGGTTCAGAAACCGCGGGGAGGAGGTCAGAAATATAAATCTGGGAGGAGGTCTGGGTGTCAACTACGATGAACCGGATAACAATCCGGTACCTGACTTTTCCACCTATTTCAGAATTATTAACCGTAATCTTAAGGTGTATCCCGGCCAAAAAGTGCATTTTGAGCCGGGCAGAGCTCTGGTTGCTCAATGCGGGTCGCTGATTTCCAAAGTTCTATATGTAAAGGAGGGCAGGGGAAAGAAAT
>JALNXR010000116.1 GCA_023230265.1 Bacteroidales bacterium
AATACCAAAAAGAGAAAATATAAAAACTACAATTAGCAAACCGTTGTGCAAGAGTCTCAAAGGAACTGACTTGCGGGTGAAAACCAGCTTAGATGCAGTTATATCATCATTACCTCTGAGATCAACGGCAACACTAACATTGTGCCTTTTAATTTCGGGAGGGGTATATCCGCTTTCCACAACAGCAACAGTGCTTCCTCCAAGCAGGGAAAGCTCCTTCAGATATTCCTCTCCCAGTTGCATTCCGACAAGCAGATACCCGGAAGCAGGAGTCTGATTATGACCCGGATCGTTGGAAGAATGCAATGATGCTCCGCTGATTTTATAATAACCATTGGGAGTGTTAATGAAATACTTTATTGAAGGATGTTTTTTAAAGAGCTCCTTGATATGTTCCGGGAGGAGCTGTTTCCTGAGATTATTATCAGACAAGACTTTGCTTTTTACTTCTCCATCCGGAAACAGTTCATGACCTTCTGAAAACGCTTCGTGCAATATTTGAAAATCAGGGTCAAGCACACAGACATAATCCATATGGAAGGAACTGAGTATGGATGTAATATTCTCTTCGTACCAATCGGTGTCATTTATTTTGATATGAGCGACAAACTCATCCCAAAAGGTGTAATCCCAAACTATGCGGTCTGGAAGATTTGTGGTGACAGTAACCAGGGCTTCTGCCTCTTTAGAGAACTCACCGATTGATGAACGGGTAATTTTTCTGTAGGAGAAGAACATCAGAAGATAGAGACAAGCAATTGTAAGCAGGTATACAAGACCTATCACATATATAAATCTGTGAATCCGGGTCACAACACTTATTTTCGTATTTCCCTCTTTATTCATCTGAAAAATGAAAGGCCAAAATTAAAAAATAGTTTCTTAGTGTAAGGGTTTCCCATCAGATCTGCAAACACCCCAAAATTATCATGTTTGAATATTGTTAAGGGGTAAGTAACAGATATACCTGTGTTTACAAAGGCTGGTTTACCTGCATAATAATCACCCCTTGCCTGATATCCGGCATAGATTATGGCCTCTCCTTTAAAAACCGGCTGAACATATTGGAGTTCCAGGTAAAGGGATTTGGATGGATCTGTACCGTGAAAAAACCAACCGGCAAGAAAGTTAAGCGGTACCCATTCATCTCCGGTAAAAATAATCTGACATTCAAGTAAATGAGAAGTTGTCTGATTGGCGAGGTCAAAAAATACCGGACGATTGTCCTTTCTGTAAGACCAATAATCAAAAAGAGCAATCGTGAGCGGGCCGATCTCTTTGGAAATATAAAAGTCAATCTCATCTTCACTCTCTTCGCTGCTATCGCCGGTAATTCTAAAGGCACTCCATGCCCCGAGGGTAAAATTGTGCCAGGTGGCCGAGACATATGGCTGAATGCTTCCTTTATGGCCCATATCGGAACCTCTCCAAAAATAACCTTTTGCAAAGTCTGCCCCCAGAGACAAGGCTGGAAAATCTCTATAAAGACTCTGTGAATATGAAAAATAATTTGTTCCTAAAAGAAGAACAGCAAGTACTGTTAAAAAAATATAAGAGTTTTTCACAAAACAAAATAATTATCTTAAAGATATGAATTATTTTATAAACTAAGATTTGTAAAAATCAATCAAATAGATTGCGGATCTGAAATCAACACAAAAAGAGAGTTTCAAAATATCCGGAACATCTTTCTGTATCAAGAGAAGTAAAGGATAAAAATATGTTTTTTGTATCTTTGTCCATTAATCTGAGTCGGCCTGATTATAAATCACAAAGTATAACAATTTTTTGAGGCCGTTATTTAAAGTGTATTAATATGAAACTCTTTATAATTGCCAACCGTTTGCCGGTTAAGGCACAAAAAATCACGAACGGACATTTCGAGTTCACAAGAAGCGAAGGCGGTCTGGCAACAGGCCTTGCTTCACTTGAACTGGATGTTGAAATGCACTGGATCGGCTGGCCGGGGATATTTATTGAAGATAGTCAGGAGAAAAAAGATGTCCGGGATCAGCTGGAGGCTATGAATTTCCACCCGGTGTTTCTTACCGTATCACAAATAAGGAATTATTACGAGGGTTACAGTAACAGCACATTATGGCCGTTGTGTCATTATTTCTATACTTTCGTAGAATATGAAAATCTATACTGGGAAACATACAAAGAGGTGAATACACTTTTCAGCCGGAAAACAGCAGAAATTGCAGCTCCCGGAGACATTGTATGGATTCATGATTATCAATTGATGCTGGTGCCTCAAATGCTGCGGAATTTATCACAGAGTTTAAATATTGGTTATTTTTTGCACATTCCCTTCCCCTCATATGAGTTGTTCAGAATACTTCCCGAAAGAGCAGAGATTCTGAACGGTTTATTAGGAGCAGATCTGATTGCTTTTCACACACACGACTATATGAGGCACTTCATAAGCACAGTAGAACGTGTAATGGGTCTTCATTTTGATCTGGACAAAGTATTGTACTCCAACAGAGTTGTGCAGGTGGATTCTATACCTATGGGAATAAATTTTGAATTGTATAACAATGCAATCCTGAACCCTGAAATTAAAAAGAAAGCTGATCAGTTTAGAAGTGAATACGGAAAACATAAGCTCATTCTCTCTGTTGACCGGCTGGACTATAGCAAGGGAATTATGCACCGGCTGAAAGGTTTTGCCCGGTTTATAGAAGATAATCCCGGGTATCATGAGAAGGTGTCACTGGTAATGGTCGTGGTTCCGTCCAGAAGTAATGTAAGGCGTTATGCTAAACTTAAAAAAAGTATAGATGAGGCAATAGGATCCATGAATGGAAAATATTCCACCATACACTGGACACCGATCTATTACTTTTATTATGGATTTCAGTTTGAAGAACTTGTTGCATTATACCATATAGCAGACATTGCACTTGTATCCCCTTTGCGCGACGGGATGAATTTGGTTGCTAAAGAGTATGTTGCGGCAAAAAGAGATAGCCCCGGAGTTCTGGTATTAAGCGAAATGGCCGGGGCATCTGCCCAGTTGTCAGATGCGCTGACGATTAATCCCAATGACGTCAATCAGATAAGCGAGTCTTTGCGTAGTGCTATGGAAATGCCTGTTGAGCAGCAGCTTATCTCTATGCAAAGAATGAGAGAATCTGTTGCTTTTCATACAGTTAACAGATGGGCTGATCTTTTTATTAATCAACTGCTCACGATCCGCAGGAAGAATATTGAGAACGATATGAAAAGGATGACAGGTGATAATGTGAAAAAGATCTGCAAAGCATACAGAAATAGTAAAAACAGACTCCTTATCCTTGATTATGACGGGACCCTTTCTCCATTCAGGAATAGGCCCAGAGAGGCTGTTCCGACCTCAGAAATCCTTGATATAATTAATAAATTGACAGAAGGCCCGGGAAACAAAGTAGTTATAAGCAGCGGTCGTGATCATAACACATTAGAAGAATGGTTTGGATCTTTGAAAATCGATATGGCTGCAGAACATGGAGCCTTTTATAAAGAAAACGGGCAATGGTTCAGGACAGGGAAACCCGTTACATGGACCCCTGAAATACTTCAGATTCTTGAAGCATTTGTCAACAAAACACCCAATTCAGCACTAGAGATAAAGGAGACAGCTTTAGTGTGGCATTACAGAAAGGTGGATGAATGGCTGGCTTCTTTACGCGAACAACAGCTAATTAATTTACTTATTGAACCTTGTTCAAGATTGAATTTACAGATAATGAGAGGTAATAAAATCGTAGAGATTAAACCTCCCATTTTCTCAAAAGGTTCAGAAGCTAAGCGACTTATAAAGGATCAACGATATGATTTTATTCTGGCCATTGGAGATGATGTAACAGATGACGACACTTTTACAGCTCTCCCAAAACGATCCTACACTATCAAAATTGGCAACGCTTCTGACAAGGCGAGGTTTTATATGCTTTCACAGAGTGAAACCCTGCCTTTTCTTGAATTGCTGACTGGTTGTTCAGGGCCGTATAAAACGAGAAAATGACTGTTCTTCAGAAAACAAGATGGCTGTCTCAATAATGGCCAGATGTGAGTAAGCCTGAGGGAAATTACCCAATTGCTCTTTTGTCTCAAAATCCAGGTCTTCGCTAAATAAGTTGAGATGATTCCCATATGTAAGCAATCTTTCAAAGATCTCTTTTGCCTGGTTAATACGGCCTATTCTGAACAATGCCTTTACCAGCCAGAAATTACAGATAGTAAATGCAGTTACGGGCTTGCCAAAACCATCCTGGTTGCGATATCTGTAAAGCAATCCGTTATTCATAAGCTCCTTTAATATTGCATCTACGGTTTTAATATATTTTTCATCTGACGAAGAAATAAAGCCATAATCTTCCATCAGAAGCAGTGAAGCATCAAGTTCTGTATTATCATATGTCTGAGAGAAGCTACTGATCTCTTCTTTCCATCCTTTATCAAGTACATCTTGTTTTATTTTTGCGGCAACAGCTTCCCACTTAAGGACATAACCGGATTCACCTAAAAGCAGGGCGATTTTTACAGCTCTGTCCATAGCCACCCAGCACATTACTTTAGATAACACAAAATGGCTTACGCTATTTCGGATTTCCCAAATTCCGTTATCTGGTTTCTCCCATTCTTCAGAAACACTCTTAACAATGTTTTTAACCACTTCCCACATCTCTTCTATCTCGTCCAGAGTCCCGGGGAAATACATGTAATAGTAATAAATTACATCCATCAGGTAGCCCAGGGAATCATTCTGCTTTTGCAAATAGGCCATATTCCCTATCCTGACAGGTTTTGAACCTTCAAAGCCGGACAAATGGGGAAGTGTCTTTTCTGTCAGGATCTTCTCATTCCGGATTCCATACATTATCTGAAAATTTTCCTGTTTGGATTTGAGAACATTATGTATGAATCCCATAAATCTTCTGGCAGCACCTTTGTGTCCCAGAGAAATCAGGGTCTTAATGGACATAGATGCATCCCTTAACCAACAAAACCTGTAATCCCAGTTTCTTGTTCCGCCGATAGTTTCCGGGATGCTGGTAGTTAATGCAGCCAGTACAGCACCTGATCTCTGGTATGATAGCAGCTTTAAAACCAGCATGCTTCTTTCAATTGTATTGTTATATAATGTGAATTTTTTAGAGCGGTTTATCCAGTCCAGCCAGTAAACTTTAGTTCTCTGGTATTCCAGATAGACTCTTGTTAAATCAATTTTTATAAGCTTTTGATTATATGAGATCATTAAATATGCGTCGCCTGTAAGGACGAAACATTTCTCTTCCATTATGTCCTGCAAACTGAGGTCTGAATACAGGTAAATAGTATTTCTGTTATTTTTGGTAGAAATAGTTTTGATATATGAAGGGCCACTTTTGTGAAATACAGTTTCTTTTCCGTAATCTGGTCTTGGATTATAACGGATTGTAAGTTGTGGCTTGCCTCTTTTTAGGCGTATAAATCTGTAAAGTTCCGGGGGAAGGTAATAACTGTTCAATTCACCTATCTTATAACGAGGCATAAAGTCCAATACTTCAAAAGCCCCCTCTTGCATCTCATATGTTGTACACAAAATATTGGTATGTTCAAGGTATTTTTGGGAAATAATACAATCTTTCTCAGGGATTAATTCAAAGCTTCCTCCTTTGTCTTTATCAAGGATTTTTGAAAAGATAGAAGGAGAGTCGAAATCCGGAAAACAGAACCACTCAATACTGCCTTTGTTTGATATAAGAGCAGCAGTTCTACAGTTGCCCACTACTCCATAGTCGAGTTTTCCCATAACGGTTACCTGTTTGAGTTACAATTATCAATTACAAATATAATTAAAATTTAACCTGGTCGAAACCCTTGGTAAGGCCTTACTCCGGCAGTTTATCCATTTGAATGGTGATCGAAAATCCGGCATTGGGTTCCCAGGAATTAACTATCTCGGTATTTATAGTTCCATGGAGATTTTCTTCTGTTTTATATGAAAAAGCCGTTACAAAATTTTCCATCTTCCCATCGGCACTGGTTACACTATAGGTATGACGGCCTGAACTGATTTTTTGGAACGGGATATTTCCAAAATTAACAGAAGTAGTATACCGGTACCTTAATGTTGATGTGTTGCGGTAAAACCTTGTTTTAACCTCTTGTGCACTACCGCTGATAATCTTATTTGTTTTTGTATCGATCTCCAAGGTGAGGATCCATTCGTCAAACGCATCATAACCGTATTCTAAACCCTCATGTCTCAGTGAAGAGGTATAGGTCAGCTTGTTTGCTCCAGAGGTTGTCTTTCCTTTCATTTCCTTAAAAAGGAGATACGACATATCCGGTATACAGGTAAAGAGTGAGCCTTTATAATTTACCAGGTTGTCGACAGTCATCTGGAACATTCCGACATTAAAATCCAGTTTTTCTTCCAGCTTGACGGTCATCTTAACCTGACTCAACTTGTTGTAGGGATGGTAGTAAACCACGTACAACTGGTCTCTCTTGTCTTTGAGGTCAACCACATCAGAAAAGCTGTATGAATCATGGAAATCAGCAAGCTTGCTTACCTTTCTGGTGTCAGTGCTGTACTTGAACAACCCGCACGCCTGTCCGGTCCCGTCACTCTCTCCGCCTGTCACGGTAAT
>JALNXR010000055.1 GCA_023230265.1 Bacteroidales bacterium
TTCTTATTTCCAATTTGTTGCTTTTTAGGATATTGAGAGAGATGATTTTTCCTGATAATAACACAGCAGCTTTGGGCGTTGATGGAATTAATAAAGACAGAAAAAAGTTAACCAGAGGAAATCTGGCAGCTGTAGCCATGTATGTAACACTGGCTGCCGGACCTGTAGTGCTTTCACAGGTGATTTACCACAACTATAAAGAGAAGCCTGATCCCAAAGAATTTTTGATAATACAACCCAATATTGATCCCTACAGCGATAAATTCTCCGGAATGAGTCAACAGGAACAGGATCAGATTCTTTTATCCATAGCAAGAGATAATGTAACAGAGAGAACAGCTATGATAATTGCTCCGGAGACATTCACAAGCAATGTGTTGGAAAACAGTCCATACAAGAACTCAACCATAACCGGAGGTGTAGAACTTTTAAAAGCCACAGGTACAGGCAATCTGCTGATGGGGGCACAGTCTTTTAGAATCTATCCCTCCCATGAATTCCATGATCAGCCTACTCTTACAGCCCGTAAAACTGACGGGGGGTGGTATGATTCATTTAATACAGCTCTCTATTTGGATAGCACCGGAGGTATAAGTTTCTACCATAAATCCAAACTTGTTGTTGGAGTGGAGTATCTGCCTTATCCAAAATATCTTGGTTTTCTCAATAATATGATGATAGATCTGGGCGGTGCAACAGGAAGCTACGGGACACAGGAAGAGAGGTACGTCCATTCAACTCTTGACGGAACTGTTAAAATCGGAGCAGCAATATGTTACGAGTCAGTTTACGGGGATTATTACCGGGATTATATACTCAATGGAGCCAATGTAATGTCGATAATTACCAATGACGGATGGTGGGGGAACACTCCAGGATACAGGCAGCATCTCCGGTATGCCTCCCTCAGGGCCATCGAGACCAGGAGATCGATTGCAAGAAGCGCAAATACAGGTATCTCAGCCCTGATCAACCAGAGGGGAGATGTAATAAACGAATTGGGATGGTGGGAGAGGGGATACCTCCGGGGCGAGCTGAATCTCAATGAAAAGGAGACCGTTTTTGTCAAATACGGAGATTACATTGGCAGGATAGCATATGTTTCGATGCTTCTTTTTGTCTCCCTGGCACTTCTCACCCTTTTTGGAATCTCAGTGAAGGGGAAGAGATAAACTCTCCTATTCCAAGAGTGTTCCATTTTCTATCCACTGATTCGATTGTTTCGTCAGAAGACCGGACTACAGAGGGCCACTCCCGTGTGTGTTTACCTGCATTCTTTCTTCTTGCATCCATTATCAACCTGCCGTTTTCAAAACGGCTGTCTCTTACAGGATCACAGTTCGCTCCCCAAAGCCAGAATCCCAGGTATTGATCCCCGGAAGCAAATTCCTTGTCCAGAACAATGTTTATCAACCCTCTAAGATCCTTTTCGTCACAGGTAAAATGAAAAGAGGCCGGGTGTTCACTCACTGCCTGCACTCCTCCCTCCTCAGGAAGTTTTACTGTGGCATCTATCAGCATTTTACCCCCCAGCCCGCAAACAGGGGCAGCATGATCCAATACATCCAACGGGCCTCTGCTAAAGTGAGAGTCCCTTGCGGGGTGATAGTTAGCTTCAATTGCCCTGCAGAGCTGTTTTCTGTCCCGGATATCCACCTCTTCATCAACAACTATCATTATCTTGTTGAACATCATTTGGCCGGCACCCCAGAGGGAGTGAGCCACTTTAACAGCCTGCCCGGGATACCTTTTCTTTATGCTCACAACTGCCAGATTGTGTCCGGTACCCTCTTCCGGAAGATGAAGATCCCTTATCTCGGGAGAGAGAGCAAACTGTATCGGAGTTAAAAAAATCTTTTCTGTGGCCATTGCAAAATATTTGTCCTCCTGAGGCGGAACACCAGTGAGCGTAGCCGGGTAGATTGCATCCTTCCTGTGAGATATACAGGTAATATGCATTACCGGATAGAGATCTTCCGGAGAGTAAAAACCTGTGTGGTCTCCAAAGGGTCCTTCGACTCCAAAAGGAGCTTTTTTTTCTATGTAACCTTCTATCACAAAATCGGAGTCTGCAGGGACGCTCAAAGGCTGGGTGAGGCATTCGGTGAGAGAAACCGGTTTGTTTCTCAGAAATCCGGCCAGCAGATATTCGTCAATACCCTCCGGCAGCGGTGCTGTTGCTGCATATGTATATACCGGATCTCCGCCCAGTGCAACAGCTACGGGAAATCTGTCACCTTTGAATTCAGAAAAGTGTACGGCACCTGTTTTGTGTCTGTGCCAGTGCATAAATACAGAAGACTCAGAAATAATCTGCATTCTGTACATTCCAAGGTTTCTGCTTCCATTCTCCGGATGTATCGTATGAACCAGGGGAAGCGTGACAAACCTTCCGCCGTCGAGCGGCCAGCACCTTAAAACGGGTAATCTGGAGAGTTCAGGTTTATAGAGAATCCTTTCCTGACAAGGTGCCACGCCTTTGTGTCTTACCGGCATCCATCCTGCAACCTCCTTGAGTTGTGGCAGAAATCTGAGCTTTTCTGTAAGAGTTCTTCTCTCTTTTAACACCTCTTTAAGCAGGTTTTCAAGTATCTCACCGGTATCATCAAGAGAGTCAAGTCCCAGAGCCAGTGCAATTCTTGTAACCGATCCCATCATATTGGTAATAACGGGAAATTCTGTTCCTGTATTCTCAAAGAGGAGAGCCTTTCCACCTCCGGGCTGCTTGGAAACTCTGTCTGTTATCTCAGCAATTTCGTATTGTGGATCTGTAAACTCCTTTATTCTTATTAATTCCCCCTTAGAATCAAGCAGGGTGATATATTCCTGTAAACTCTTATACATTATTTTCTGTTTCTCATTTTGTCAGCTTTTCCAAAGTGTTGATATCTATTCCTCTTGCAACAATTCGCCAATTATTATCCAAAAGGTAAACAGCAGGTATTCTGTTTGCTATATACTTGTAGTAGAGTTCCTGTCTCTGGTTTGACGGCGGAAAGAGTGCTTCCCATTTTATCCGGTTTTTCTTTAAATAGTTCACAAAATCTTTTTCTTCTCCCATTATATCAATTCCGACAATCTTAACTCTTCTTTTTCTGAGTGTTTTGTAGATATCTTTCAGCTGCTCTGTCGCCAGGCTGCATACGGGACACTCCTGGGTATAAAAGAAGAGGAGGGTGAATTTTTTCCCCCGGTGAGAACTGAGAGTAGAAATTTTTCCCCTTTTATCAGCTAAATATAAGTCATTTGCTACTTCTCCCGGACGATTCGTCCTGATCCTGGAGATCACCTTGGGAACATGTATCTCAGGAATTGAGTTGTCCCACCAGAGCTCCCTCCTGTTTTCTATGTAATTCTCCCCGAGCCACACTGCAGCATCCTCAAGTGAATCCACCCCGGAAGCTGCCAGGTATTCAAACATTTCCAGAAACAGTGTACGATATAATCCGGGATCTTTTTGCCCTGAGGAATGTTCGAACAGTGGCTCAAATGCACTTCTGAGTTCACTGGTGTCTTTGAGATTAAAAAGTGGCAGATAGGACCATAAAAAATTTGCAGTCACAGGGGACAGGTTGTTTAGCCTTGCAGTTTCTGCAGAGAGCAGCTCCCTTAGAGACCTGCTCTCAAGGTTTCTCCCGATTATTTTCTGATCCTTGTCCAAAAGAAATAGCTGCGGTGTGGATAAAACATTGTAAAGCAGATGGAATCCGCTTTCAAATCCGGGATCCCATACAAAATGCCATTTTACTGATGTATCGGCAGCTCCGGATATATCATTAAATGCTGATAATATTTCTCCGGCGGAATTTTTGAAATCTTCACCGGATGCCTGGGTATAGACTGCATAAACCGAGATGTCCAGAAATTCAAACTGTCTGAGAATCTCTTTCATAACAGGCAATTCTGTTTTACACCTTGAGCACTTGTCATCATAGAAATAAACCAGAGTGTATGTGCTCTGTAAATTCCTCAACGACAGTGTGTCTCCGTTTTGATCGGGGAGTCTCAGTTCAGGGGCTTTCATGCCGATGAGTGAGTTTTCGTTTAGCCTGACAAAAAGGGAGATAAGAAATTTTTCATCCTCGTTCGCAGGTTTTACTCTTCCGTTAAGGTAGTACTCTTTTCCAATGTAAACTGCGACACTCTCCATACCCATTACCAGAGAACTGCGGAATTTATTGTAGAGATATCCTGTGATATGGGATCTGATCAGAGAATCATCGCTAAAAGCTATAAGGTAATCAGAAGCGGCTATAAGAGAATCGGTCACCGGAGGGACAGACTCAAGGTAACTATCTATATATGTTTGAAGTGTCCGTATATAATCCTTCTCCTTCTTCTCCTGGGCAAAAGATTGTGTAAGAAGAAGTAAAAAAACGATAATAGTCTTTAACCTTTTGAACATCAGGGATTATTACTTCAAATACCTTTCAATGTGAGTTCCGGGAGGTAAAAAAAGGGTGGCATCACCTCCGTTAAGCAAAACATCCCTGACAACTGTGGATGATATAAAAGAACAACTGGGAGAGGAGGGAATAAATACAGTGATGATTTCTGGCTCCATCCGGGAATTTGCCTGAGCTACGACGCTCTCCATCTCAAAGTCTGTGGTTGTTCTCAACCCCCTTACAATAAAATTTACATTGAGATCCCTGCAAAGATCCACTGTCAGCCCGGTATAGCTGCATATCTCAACATTGTCGGTTTCCCGGGTAGCATTCTCAATAATCTCAACTCTTTCTTCCACAGAAAAAAGACTCTTCTTAAGCACATTGTTCCCAACTGCAATTATCACTTTATCGAACAATTTGAGAGAAGAATATAGAACATCCAGGTGCCCCAGAGTGAAGGGATCAAAAGAACCAGGAAATATTGCCGTTTTCATATTTAAATTTTCAGATTTGGACTTCGCAGGAGAAGACATATGTGGCAGGTCCGGTCAGTTTGATTCCTGTGTAATTATCATCTCCCTTAAAAGTGAATTTAACCTGTAGAATATCCTTGAGAGTCTGTACTCTGACAATACTTTCTGCAGAAGAGGAAACAGCAGCATAACCAGTATTGAAAGAAGTCTTTTTAAAGAGTTTATGGAATGCAATAGCAGAAGCTGTCACCCCGGTGCCACAGGCATAGGTTTCATCCTCAACACCTCTTTCGTATGTTCTCACAGCAATATCTGCATCGTCGCTGATAGAAGAACGGCCCCATCCTCCCTGAACAAAATTCACATTGATGCCTTCCGGAAAATGGGGATGGTTTCTCCACAGTTTACCTTGTCCGAGGACATCGTAATCCTTGAGCTTTTCTACAAAAATTACAAGATGAGGAGATCCGGTGTTTATTATAAGACTTTTTGGAGAGTACTCCCGTATGTTTGTAACATCAATCATCCCGAGTTCAACAATTGATTCAATATCTGAATATTTGTGAATCAGTGCATTGTGAATGCCGTCAACAGCTTCAAAATTAAAATTGGTTATCCCCATCCTGGCGGCAAATGCTACCAGACACCGTCCTCCATTTCCGCACATAGTCCCTTCTCCTCCGTCGGAGTTAAAATACCGCATGGTAAAAGAGAGCTTTTCGCTCTTTTCCAATAACATGAGCCCGTCAGCGCCAATTCCGAACCTCCTGTCGCAAAGGTTATTTATCATCTTTTTGGTTAGAGAAATATCCCCTTTCCGGTTGTCAAAAATCAAAAAATCATTTCCGGCTCCCTGGTATTTATATGCCTTATGAATCATTCTCCTGTTCCTTTATTGTTTTTGTAAAAAGATTATAGTCCGAATTTAGATAAGCCTTTTCCAGATCCAGAAGATAGCTCTTCTTTTCAAGACCGATGTTAAAGCCTGTAAGCTTGTTATTTGAACCTATCACTCTGTGGCATGGTACAACAATTAGCAGAGGGTTCATTTTGCATGCATTGCCCACAGCTCTGCTGGCATCTGCTGTCTCAACAGTTGCTGCAATCTCTCCATAGCTTTTTACATGACCATAAGGGATTTTCCGAAGTTCTTCCCATACCCTTCTCTGGAATTCTGTTCCTCTGAGTTTAATGGGAATATCAAAGTCCCGTCTCTTTTCGCTAAAGTATTCGTCGAGTTGTTTTACAGCTTCAATCAGTACGCCTGGTTCCTGATCTGTCAAAGATGATATCTTTTTTTTGCGTAATCTCCCCTTGTCAGAAATTGGTCCGGTTACCTCTTTTTCAGAAGGGGGGAGATAAGAGATCTCCAGCAGAGCTTCATCGTCACTTATCAATTCCAGGGTTCCCATAGGACTTTTGTACAGTCTGGAGAATCTCCTGTTCTGCTTTATAGTTTTAAGTTCACTTATAATTGAAGCAGCAATCTTTTCAGATGCTCCGCTGTTTCCCAACATTTGTCTTAGCTTTACAAACTTCTGCTTCATTCTTGCACTTACATCGGGACTGAGAAGCCTTTTGAGCTCTTTAACGAGATTGTCAACGGTGCAATCATTCTGTAGAAGCTCTTTTACTACCTCCTTGCCGAAAATAAGGTTTGTCAGGGCTACGAATTTCACCTTAATCAGCTTTTTAACAATAAGGGATGATATGGTGTTTGTCCTGTAGCAGACTGTATTGGGTGAGTCAAGCAGTGCTGCTTCCAGACTTGCAGTACCGGAGCAGACAACGGAAGCCTGCGAATATTTAAGTATAGAATAAGTCTGCCCGAAGATAAGCTTTATATCTATTCCCTGCAGGTATTTGAAGTAATCCTTTTCTGACATTGAGGGGGCACCTGCCAGTAAAAACTGATAATCGGGAAAATGGGAGGGAAGCTCTCTGTAAAGAGGCATGAGCTTATTGATTTCACTCTCCCTGCTCCCGGCCAGAAGGGCAATTACAGGTCTTTCATCCAGTTTGTTTACCCTAAAGAACTCCTCTTTACCCGGAGTCTGGCTGTTCTCCAGTACTATACTGTCAAGGAGAGGATTCCCAAAATAGTGAACCTTGTGTCCTTTTTTACGGTAGAATTCCGATTCAAATGGAAAAATCACATATATACGGGAGGAGAAAGCTGTCAGTTTTTTAATTCTCCACCCTTTCCACGCCCACACCGTAGGCGGAATATAATAGAATACAGGGATACCCAATCCGGCTGCAAATTTGGATATTCTAAAGTTAAATCCGGGGAAATCGACCGGAATAACCACATCGGGACGGAATTCTTTAATATCCTCTTTGCATAACCTGATGTACTTTAAAAGTTTGGGGAGTTTGGATAAAACCTCTGTAAAGCCCATTGCAGTGATCTCCCTGTAGTGTTGTACCATCTCCCCTTTGAGTGATGCCATTCTGTCACCACCCCAGAAGCGGATCTGTGCATCAGGGTCTTTTTTTAGCAGATACTTCATCAGGTTACTGCCGTGCAGATCGCCTGATGCTTCGCCGGAAATGATGTAATATTTCATAACTTCCAGATTGATTCCAGTCTTTGTAACTCATCGTAGTCCGTAGTGTCTATCTTGTGCGGCACTATACTTACATAACCCATCTCCATAACATTGTGATCAGATTGCAAATTGTCAGGTTCCAGGTTAAAAAACTCACCGGTCATCCAGTAGTAGTTAAAACCATAAGGATCGGTTCTCTCTTCAAACTCTTTGATCCATTTCCCTTTTCCCTGGTGTGAGAACCGGATTCCCTTAGCCTCCCCGGGTTTTAGTGCAGGGAAGTTTACGTTTAGAAAAACATCTGCTTTGACCGGATTTTTGAAGAAATTATCCAATATTATTTTACCGTATACTTCAACTATGGAGAAATCTGCTTCCGGATTGTGTGAACAGAGAGAGAAACCCAGAGAGGGTATCCCGTAAACTGTACCCTCTGCAGCTGCACCCAGAGTGCCGGAGTAGAGAGAGGCAACTGATGCATTGGAGCCATGGTTTATACCTGAGATAAGAAGGTCAGGCAAGGAACCTTTATAAAGCTGGTTCATTGCCATTTTGACGCAGTCAGCAGGAGTTCCGGTGCAGGCATAGACCCTCAGACCTTTCTCGTTTTTGAGCTCAGTGAGCCGCAGGGGTTTTCCTATGGTAAGAGCAGCCGACATACCGGACTGGGCTTCTAAGGGTGCAACTACGGTTACATCTCCGTATGATGTCATCATTGCAGTTAGTACAGAAATACCCTTTGATTTAATGCCGTCATCATTTGTTATCAGAATGCTCCTTCTTTTTTCCATAAGATTAAAAATATTAATATTTCTATCTTTTACAAAAGTAAGAAAAAGTGAAAGCAAAGTTGCATAAAAGTGTGTATATTTGCCAAAGTTAGTAACGATAAATATTTGAAAAAAAAATGAGTAAAATTAAAATCGGCATTAATGGATTCGGACGAATCGGCCGTCTTGTATTCAGGGCCGCCCAACAGCGGGACGATATTGAGGTTGTTGCTGTAAATGACCTTATATCTGTAGATTACATTGCTTACATGTTGCAATATGACACTGTTCACGGCAGATTTAACGGAACTATTGAGGTTAAGGACAACAATCTTGTTGTTAACGGAAAAAATGTCAGGGTAACAGCAGAGAAAAATCCGGCTGATCTCAAATGGAATGAGGTTGGAGCAGAGTATGTACTGGAATCTACAGGACTCTTTCTTACAAAGGAGACTGCAGAAATGCATATTGCTGCCGGTGCAAAAAGGGTGATTATGTCAGCTCCTTCCAAGGATGACACACCTATGTTTGTATATGGAGTTAATCATAAAAAATATTCCGGGGAGGCAATAGTGTCAAATGCCTCATGTACAACCAACTGTCTTGCTCCCATTGTAAAAGTTCTTCATGATAATTTTGGGATAGCAGAGGGACTGATGACTACAGTACATGCTACAACAAATACACAGAAAACAGTTGATGCTCCCAGTGTAAAAGACTGGAGAGGAGGCAGAGCGGCAGCAGCCAACATTATACCATCTTCCACCGGCGCAGCAAAAGCTGTCGGAAGGGTTATCCCCGAGATGAAAGGCAAGCTTACCGGCATGTCTTTCAGAGTTCCTACCGTTAATGTTTCGGTTGTGGATCTCACCTGTCGTCTTGTAAAACCTGCAACTTACGAAGATATCAAGAGTGCCATGAAGAAAGCATCAGAAGGTGAACTCAGGGGTATTCTCGGATATACAGAGGATCAGGTTGTGTCATCAGATTTCATTACCGATCCCAGAACTTCAATATTTGATGCCGGTGCCGGTATATCACTTAATCCCAATTTTGTAAAGGTGGTATCCTGGTATGACAATGAATGGGGATACTCAAACAAGATCCTTGATATGGTCGCATATATGAGTACTGTAAAGTAGAGGGCTTTTATAATTTTTTCCGAGTCTTCCGTATTTTTCCGGAAGACTCTTTTTATTTAAAACAAATCAATACATTTGTACACAAATTCTTTATTATGGGTATCAGAAAGAAAGTGTCACTGGGCTTTGTTGTGATCGGTTCAATACTCTTTTTCTCAAGTCTGGTGCTGATTTTTGAATTCAACAGAATGAGAAAATCTGTGACCACCCTTATGCAGGAGAATATCAACAGTGTGAATATCTCAAGAGAACTCACCGGAATGACAGATAAATACAACCTGCTTTTAGCCGGGAGGATGTTTGATGACTCTCTTTCAAGAAAGATTCCTGTTGTCTATGATGCAAAGTTCGATAAATACATCTCCGGAATCAAGAGAAGTTTCTCCTCCGAATCGGCCAACCTTATTGCAGATTCTCTTCAGCAGGCATATGCTGAATATATTGCGGTTCTGAGCCATTCTGAGGAGATAATGAAACTGGAGAAGCATCAACAGACTCAGTGGTATAGGGAGATACTGCTCCCTTCATACAACAAGTACAGAAAGTTTGCCGGTGCAATTGTAGAGATGACATCGGACAACCTATCCGGAAGCACACAGGAGATGCAGGAGCGTTACTACAGGAGTATTATGCCCGGAGTTATTGCCGTGGGTGCTGGTATCCTTCTGATAATTCTTTTTAACTATTTCCTGAACATATATTTTATAAATCCCTTGCTCTCAATATCAAAAGGGATAAAAAGTTACAGGGATTATAATAAGAGTTACAATGTAAGTT
>JALNXR010000056.1 GCA_023230265.1 Bacteroidales bacterium
TAGTATCTCTGCCTTATCGTATGTATTGCCAAGGGAGAGCATGGGATATCTGTGCTCTGCCTGTTCAAACTGTGATTTTCCGGAGGTCGCAAGATCACTCCCGACTCTGTTTGTGGGAGAGTTTCTGACCGCAAGATCAGGATAATCTCTCTCAAGGGAGATGAGGTCCTGCATTAGCATATCGTACTCAAAATCGGATATTACAGGATTGTTTTCAACATAGTATTTCCTGTTGTGCTCCTCAATCTCCTTACGCAGAAGGTTAATTTTCTCTATAATCTTTTTATCTCTGACTTTCATATCAACCTAACTTACAAATTTAATTATTTTTATTTATTCTTATCTTTGTAACTTAATATTAATAATATGAGAAAGAGTATTCTTATCTTAACCGGAGGAGGTCCGGCTCCCGGAATAAATACTGTAGTTGCAAGCATAACCAAAACATTCATTGCAAAGGATTACAGAGTACTTGGTATCCACGGAGGGTTCAAGGGGCTTTTCTCTGATGATCCTGAGATTGTAGAACTCGATTTTCTTCTGGCAGACTCTATTTATAACCGTGGGGGTTCTTATCTGATAATGAGCCGCTATAAACCTTCTGACAAAGATTTTGAACAAAACTTCAATTTACCGATGTTTGTCAACAATAATATTGAGCTGCTGATTACAGTAGGAGGGGATGACACAGCCTCTACTGCAAACAGGGTGGCAAAATATCTTTCTGCTCACAGCCATCCCATCTCAAACATACACGTTCCAAAAACCATTGATAACGATCTGCCTCTTCCTCTGCAAAGACCGACATTTGGTTACGAATCGGCAAAATCAGAGGGAGCCAGGTTGGCCACAACAATTTACGAGGATGCACGAACCAGTAATAACTGGTTTATTATATGTGCAATGGGCAGATCTGCCGGCCATCTTGCATTTGGAATCGGAGCAGCTGCACACTATCCTATGATAATAATCCCTGAGATGTTCAACAAAACAGAGATCACTCTTGACAAGATTATTAATCTCTCAGTTTCATCAATGCTAAAACGGCTCATTCTTGGAATAAGGTACGGATCTGTAATGATCTCAGAAGGTGTATTCCATGAACTAAGCAACGAGGAGCTTACAAGATCAGGTATAATATTCTCCTATGATGATCACGGCCACCCCGAACTGGGTAAGGTATCAAAAGCACACATATTTGTAGAACTGGTTGAAAAAAGACTCAAGGAACTTAATATCAACATAAGGAGCCGTCCTGTAGAGTTGGGCTACGAACTCAGATGCCAGCCACCGGTGGCATACGATCTGGTTTACTGCACAGAGCTTGGAATAGGTGTCTATAAACTCTTTAGCGAAGGAAACACAGGTTGTATGGTTTATATCGACCATTTGGGCAAAGTGAAGCCTCTCAATCTGGCCGATATACAAAATCCCATGACAGGGAAAATTCCTCCAAGAGGGGTAAGCATAGATTCAGACAGAATTCAGACAATAATCAACAACATCTTTCAGTTTATCAAAGAGGAGGACTATCCTCTTGCCAGAAAATTTGTACCCAATCCGGAAGAATTTGATTTCATGAAAATTCTCAACTGGTAGTGCATTTAAAAATTGAAGGAAAAATTTATCATATACCAGGTAATTCCAAGACTTTTCGGAAATATCAACAGAAATTGCGTTCCTGACGGATCATATCATGTAAATGGTTCCGGGAAATTCTCTGCCTTTGATAAAAATATTTTAAAGTCCATAAGAGAACTCGGCTGTTCATATATCTGGATGACAGGTGTTTTAGAACATGCTACAACTACAACTTTTCCCGGTATAGGATTGGAGGGAGAGGATCTGTGCATTGTAAAAGGTAAGGCCGGATCTCCGTATGCTATAAAGGATTACTATGACGTTTCACCGGAACTTGCAGAGGTCCCTGCTTTGCGTAAGGAGGAGTTTTCTGAATTGATCACCCGCGCAAAACAGGAGCATCTGAAAATCATAATTGATTTTGTCCCCAACCATCTTTCACGAGCCTACTTTTCGGATTCAAAACCTGATGGAGTTGAGGATTTTGGATCCCGTGACAACTTTTCATGTTCATTTGATCCTCAAAATAACTTTTATTATATTCCGGGAGAGGCTTTTATCTCTCCCCACAAGGGTGGTTGTAAAAGATTCGTGGAGTCTCCTGCCAAAGCTACCGGAAACGACTGTTTCCTGGCAAATCCATCTGTAAATGACTGGTATGAGACGGTTAAACTTAACTATGGCGTTGATTATATAAATAGTGGTAATAAGTACTTTAATCCTGTTCCTGATACCTGGAATAAGATGATTGATATACTTCTCCATTGGTGCGGCAAAGGCGTAGGCGGATTCAGATGTGATATGGCAGAGATGGTTCCTCCGGAATTCTGGCAAATGGCTCTTAAAACAGTAAAAAACAGATACCCGGAGGTAATATTTATAGCTGAGATTTACAACAGAGATCTATACAGAGTGTTCACGGATGCAGGTTTTGATTATCTCTATGACAAAAGCGGATTGTACGATACTCTCAGGATGGTACTCTCCGGTATAGCTCCCGCTTCTGCAATCACCGGATGCTGGCAGAGGGTGGAAGGCATAGGGAATAAGATGCTTAACTTTATGGAAAATCATGATGAACAAAGAATTGCATCAGATTTCTTTCTGGGGGATCCATTCTGTGTCCTCCCTGCATTGGTTGTTTCCCTGCTCATGAGCAACTCTCCGTTTTTGATATATTTTGGACAGGAATTGGGAGAGAGGGGCATGGATAGTGAAGGATTCAGCACTATTGACGGAAAAACCTCAATATTCGATTACTGGTCACTCAGCAGTATAAGAGAGTGGATAGGGAGTGGGATTGATCCGGAAATCAGGAGATTGTATAAAAGAATACTCAATCTTTCAATTTCGGAGCCTTCACTCTCAAGAGGGAAATTTTACGATCTTGAGTATGCAAACATATCCAATCCCTTCTATGATACAACCCGTCAGTACTCCTTTCTGAGAGGTGAAACCGGAGAGGTAATACTTGTGATTTCCAACTTCTCTGCTGATCCGGAGAGTGTAAAAGTAAACATTCCGGCTGAGGCATTCTCCTATTTTGGAGTAACACCCCGTAATAATCTGCAGGGAGAGGATCTTCTATCAGGTGAAACTATTGAATTAACTGACTCCTCCGGTGAATTTATTAAATTTACCATTAAAGGTTCAGGAGCAAGAATCATCAAACTTTTACTGTAATAATATCCTTCCAGTCAGTTGTGTATCTCTTTGACAGATGGGTGGATGCTGTTTTGAACCGCTTTGCCCCCTGAGCAGCGGGAACTATACTTCCCCTGCCATATTTCACATTAATCTCATCAATGCATTCCATCAGTGAATCATGCCTGGCAGTATCATAACTGTTAAAAAGAGTCCCGGCCGTCTCTGACTTTTTTGATATTCCGGTGAGGATCACTCCTCCTTTCTTATACAATGTTCCCTCTCTGAATATCTTTTCAAGTGCCGGAGGCACTCTTTTCATCAGTTCAATTGTACTGTCTGTCGGACTCTCTGTCTGTACAATAATACTTCTGTAATGCTCTGAGCCGGTTTTTTTATAAACGTTTGTAAGAAGGAAAATTATAATCTCGTTGCAGACAGACCTTTGTCTGCGCAGCTTTTCTCCGCAATTAGAGACAAAATAGCTCATTGCTTTGTATATGTCATCTATGGAGGATAATTCAACCGGAAAAGTTCTGCTGGTGCAGATCTGTTTTTTGTCACCGGGCATCTCTTCAAAGGAGATACAGCTTTCACCTCTGAGCTCTCTCCATGTATTAAAGCCGGTAATGGTAAGTCTTGTCCTTATCCACTCGCCAGGGGCATTAACAAAGTCGAAGGCTGTGTAAATTCCGTTTCCGGCAAGAAATGATGACAATTTTCTCCCTATTCCCCATATATCTCCGACGGGGCAGTGTTTTAGTGCTTCTGTGATATTGTCACTTCCGGAGAGAAGGAAGTATCCCTTGGACACAGGGGCTCTTTTGGCAATTGAGGCCGCAACTTTGGCCAATGTCTTGGTCTGTGAAATACCGACACTTATCGGGATCCCGGTGCCCTTTCTTACTTTAAGTGAAATCTTCTCACCAAGCTTGCTGAGATTTTGATTATTGATTCCCCTGAGATCCAGAAAGGCTTCATCCACCGAGTAGACCTCAATCTCAGGGACCATACTCCGCAAAGTATCCATAACCCTTTGAGACATATCTCCATAAAGAGAAAAGTTAGAAGAGAATACTGCCACACCCTCTTTGTTTATCAAATCCCTTATCTGGAAAACTGGCTCACCCATCTTGATCCCCAGGCACTTTGCCTCCTGGGACCTGGATATTACACAACCGTCATTGTTGCTAAGAACAATCACAGGTTTACCTTCCAGTGCAGGATTGAAAACCCTTTCACAACTGACATAAAAATTATTGCAGTCGGCAAGCCCGAACATTATACGCTCCTCCTCTTTCTTTTAATCCTGCCGTAGATTATCAACCAAAGAAAAAGTGTCAATGTCCCTGTGGCAAGTGATAGTATATCTGTTGAGAGATCTACGATATCTGCATTTCTGAAAGGTGTCATCATCTGTGCTACTTCTGTAAGAGCACCAAGGGTTACTCCTGAGAAGAAAATGGGTATCAGCAGCCTTAATTTCACTCCTGACGAAAGTTTACCCGGAGAAAACGCAAGCCATGCCAAAGGGGCATAGGGGAGAAAAAGAAAGAAATGTGCTAATTTATCAAACTCAATTCCAAGTATATATCTTGGGATCTCCACCTCAGAAGGATTGATTTTGACAATCATAAGAGTGAAGATTGCAGAGACATAAGCGAAAAAGAGTATCCATCTGAACAAGATTTGTCTTTTCATACCTTCTTTATAATATATCTGACAACTCCCCAGATTCTGAAATCGTTCCCCTCTTTTATCTTTATAGCCTTAAAATTTTTGTTGGCCGGAATAAGAGAAATCCCATCCTTCTCTATTTTAACCCTTTTAAGGGTAAACTCACTGTCAATAACACAAACAGCAAGACATCCCTCATAAAAAGATACAGATTTATCAACAATAAGAATATCCCCGTCATCTACTCCGTCATCCACCATGCTCTCACCGCTTACCCTGGCATAAAATGTAGAGGATGGATTTTTAACCAGTGCCCTGTTAAGATCAAGCTTGTTATCAAGGAAATCATCTGCAGGAGAGGGAAATCCTGCATGAACCGGATTGGATGCATAATCAAGAAACATCTGGACTTTGGCTTCTGGTATAAAAAATGTAATTTCCGGTGTTTTCATGTCAATTAACTAATCGGATCCAAAATTAATAAATTCAACTCATTAATTTATTAATAATTTGTAGGTGTTGTAAAAAAAAATTATATTTGTTGAATAATTAGTAAGTAGGCGAACTACAACATTTTTACGGAAATATGTGAAAAATCGGTTATTCTGCAATGAAAAGGTTATACTTTCTAATATTCTGCCTCTTTATATCCGGATTGTGCAATGGGCAGGATCAGACAGAAAAATTTCTTATCAGGCAGGGTTTTGAAAATGTAAAGCATATTTCAGCTAACGGAACAGAGTTCTTTTATTTAGAAAGCAATGCCTTCTCAACCGGTGAAAGATTGCTTAATGAAGTGTGCAGCAGTGTTGACTCTGTCAGCAGATATCTGGAAGGGAACAGAATCAATATCACTGTTACACAAAACAGGATCCCACTTTTCAACCTGCAAGGCTCTGATTATTACAGGGGGAAAGAGGGTAAAATTATCTGGAGTTCAGGCTTTCAGATGAAAGAGTCACAAAAAGTTCTTAGACAGACTGAAAAAAAGGGGAGATTCCACAACCCGGGAACAGGCAAGATAGATATTCTTTTATACCCTCAATTCAGGTTCAGAAACACAACTCTGACCAGGATCTATCTGTTTCAGATCAATATTAATCCTACTTTGGAAACCTCACTCTGGAGAGGATCCAGACTGACTGCCCAGGTTATAATACCTTTACTGAACGAGTATTCTACAGAGGAGAGCGAAATTCGCCCTGGTTACCTCACAATAAGTCAGGATTTCAGAATGCCCGGTAATATTTTCGGACGAATTACAGCCGGTAATTTTAACCAGTTCAGAGCAGGTGCAGACCTTAAACTTTTCAAACCGGTGGGAGAGCGGATAGGCCTTTATGCCCAGACAGGCATAACAGTAATGTCGATCCCACTATTTGACTCCTGGTATTATTCTGATTTAAAACGCTTTACCTGGAAGGCCGGTGCTAACTTTTTTTATGACAAATGGAACACCATGATCAATCTCAGCTTTGGAAAATACCTGGCTAATGACTACTCACTGCGTGGAGATGTTGTCAGATATTTTAAGAACGCAAGTGTAGGCTTTTATATTCAGACTATAGAGATTGAAGATTTTCCCCTTAACGGAGGTTTCTTCTTCTCTGTAGCCCTTCCGCCTCACAACCACAAAAGGAACAAAGTTGTAAGGATATCCACCGCAAACCGTTTTAATCTGGAATATCTTGCCAGGCCATATTCTGATTTTGGCAGGGTATACCAAAGCTCTCCCGATGAAAGTTCATCGGAAAACTTTTTTAACAGAATGAGACTAAATCAAATAATCAGGAATAGAAAAAATAGATAAAAACCATTAATATCACTACTATGAAAGCAAATGTTATGAAAACATTTTTAAACGTTGTCTTTGCATCTTTTGTTGTCATTTCCATTATTGGAGTGACATCTTGCAAAAAGACAGATGAGCCGGGCCCCACACCCGAACCTCAACCGGCTACCTATACCATTAAAGGGCAGGTGCTTCACCAGGAAACGAACCAACCCGTTGCTGGAGTTCTGGTAACTATGGGAACTCTCACCCAGACCACAAACACAACTGGCAATTTCCAGTTTACCGGTCTTGCCCAGGCAGGAAAATATACTTTAGTATTCACAAAAGATGATTACTTCTCATCCACATACAGTATTGAATTTGCCCAGGCAGGCCCTAACCATACTGTAGTATACACTCTTACAGCCACATTGGTTCCCTACGTTGAGGGTGTGACTCCTCTTAATCCAGTTAACGGCGGAAGTATAAATGTGTCCGGAACAGGAGAAACTGTTACAACACTTACTATCCCCTCAGGGACAACAGTTACAGACAATAGCGGTCAGCCTGTTACAGGCAGCATCAATATTACCGCTGTAACTGAGAGGGATATAGTTGTTAATCCTCCGACACACGCACCAGCCCTGGGTGTTTACAGGTTTGAGCCTTCCGGCCTTCAATTCAGCAATCCTCTTACTCTTTTAGTGGATAATCCGGTGCCCGGATACCGCCACAACAATGTCAGACTTGAATTCTACAACGAAACCAACAACACCTGGGAAATTCAGAGCCAGACTGTATCCCACATCACCTCAGGCAACGATTACTCTACAACAATAAACCACTTCTCCCTCTACAAAATTGGCTATCAGATTATCACTACAGAAACCTCTGCTGAGGAGGAGATAGAGGTTCCCGACTCTGTTATCAGGAATTTCTCACTTGTAAACCTGCCTGTAACCAAGATTACCTATAATTCAATGAGTGGAACAGTTCTGGATGAACCGATTGCAACTTCTCTTTCTGAGCTGGGTATTACCGGAGAAGACGCAACAGCTTTGACCAAACTTATAGAAGAGGCTCTAAAGGACGTTTTCAACGGAGCTCTTCCAACTTCACAGTATACAGTATCCTCAAAAGATCTGGCTGTAAACAGGACAATCCTGCCCGGGTATAAACTTCTCACCACAGGAGTTCAGAATATGGTTACAAAAACCATATCATTTGTTCTTGTAAAGCTCTCTACCAGCTCACTTGTAACAGTGAGTATTAAAGCTACATCAGCAGGCATGGTAACACTTTCATTCCAGGATAAGATCTTTGACGAGCATGATCATGGAATGGGAGGCGGTGGAAGCAACTGATGATATTTTCCATTTAACCGAAACACTTCTGTGTTTTTAGCTAAACAAATTTTTTGGAGCAGGTTACCAGGGGCAATTTTATTGCTCCTGGTTTCCTCTTATAGCTTATCTCTTAAAGGACAATCAACTATAGGAATGTCTGGTCTATTGAACTCTCCGTCTGCATATATGGCACAAGACGGTACTGTAAAGCTGGGTGGAAATTTTCTGAATAAAGCCCTCACTCCTGACAGGTGGAATTATCATACGGTCAACTTTTTTGCAAATATCACTTTTTTACCATTTTTTGAAGTCGCGCTTAATAACACTGTTCTTGACCTTGTTCCTGAAGGCAGGTTTAACAATGTTGACAGAAGCATAAACTTAAAACTGAGAGTTCTGAAAGAGGGGAAATACCACCCTGCCGTAGCTATAGGATCCAATGATTTTCTCACAACTACTACTCTGATAACCTCAGGCGGAGGAAATAAGTTTTTCGGTAAAGCCTATATTGCTGCTTCCAAAAGTTTTAAAATAAAAAAGCAGATAATTGGTTTCCATTTGGCATATAACCATATTGTTAGTGATTATCTGACCCAGAAGCTGCCGGTCTCTGGAGGGATCTCATACTCTCCCTCTTTTTACAATAAACTCTCTTTTATCGTTGAATACGATTCTAATAATTTTAACGGAGGAGCAAACATCGTTCTTCTAAAATATATTTATTTCCAGTTTCTTATGCAGAATTTCAAGGATCCATCTGCAGGCTTTCACATTCAGTTTCCAGTCAAATAATTAAGAAATCATGTCAATTAAAAGCAAAATGAAAATTTTGCCACTCCTTTTTATGTTTCTGATTCCATCAGGACTCTGCTCACAGAACATAGAAGGTGATTGGTACGGCACTCTCACTGTTGGATATCAGTCTTTAAGATTGCGTTTTACAATAAATTCCGGTTTTGACGGAAAACTTTCCGGGACAATGGATAGTTTTGACCAGTCTGCAATGGGTATCCCCCTTGATACGGTTACATTCGGAAATAATCTTTTAAGATTTGTATTAAACTCAATCTCATTTGAATTCAAGGGTATACCAGTCAGTGATAGTATTAAGGGAGTTATCAGGCAGTTTAACCAGACATTTCCTCTTGATCTCACCAGAAAAAGAGCTGACTGGCTTTCCAGACCACAGGAACCTGTTAAGCCTTACGGTTATAAATCAGAAGATATAAAGTTCACCAATGTTAAAGAAAATTTCATACTCTCCGGAACTCTTACTATGCCCCAGGGAGAGGGCCCCTTCCCGGCCATTGTTTTAGTATCGGGAAGCGGGCCTCAGAACAGAGATGAAGAGATAATGGGACACAAACCATTCCTTGTACTTTCTGACTTTCTTACAAAGATGGGTTTTGCAGTGCTGAGATATGACGACAGGGGAACAGGGGAATCAGAAGGTAATTTTGATAAATCGACCACATATGATCTGCTTTCAGATGCAGAGGCTGCTTTTGATTATTTAAAAGGCAGAGAAGACATTAACGGTGATAAAATCGGTATTGCAGGCCATAGCGAGGGGGGAATTATCGCAACACTTATGGCGGACAGCAGAAAAGAGACAGCATTTGTCGTTTTACTTGCAGCGCCTATGATAAAAGGGTCGGATCTGATTATATTACAGCAAGAGATGATAGCAAGGGGATCAGGTGTTCCCGAAGAGGATATAAGTGATTACAGGAGCTTAAATCAATCAATAATGGAGCTTATTGACCAGGAAAAAGAGGCTGCAGATACCATTAAACTTAGGGAGATGATTTCAGCAATGATTATCTCTGCTACATCCGGAACTGCAAACGAGAGTATTTCCATGGCTCATGCAAAACAATACACCACTCCATGGATGCTCTTTTTCCTGAGATTTAATCCGGCAACGGCTCTCAGAGAGGTGAAGGTTCCGATTCTGGCTATATATGGGAGTAAAGATCTTCA
>JALNXR010000221.1 GCA_023230265.1 Bacteroidales bacterium
ACCAGTGCTCCTCCGCTGTTTCCTGGATTGACTGCGGCATCTGTCTGAATAAATGATTCAATTTTAAACTCGGGTTCCATTTTAAAATTTTCACCGTCATAAAAGAGGCGTTCAGGACTTCTGGAAGATTCGGCTCCTATGCTCCTGGCTTTTGCACTGACAATTCCGGCAGTTATAGTGGATGTAAGATTGTAGGGATTTCCTATTGCAAGCACCCACTCCCCCAATCTCAGGGCATCAGAATCGCCAAAGGTGAGATAAGGCAGGTTTTCTGCCTCAATCTTTAAAAGTGCTATATCGGTAACAGGATCAGCCCCCAGTAATTTAGCAGGAAAGCTCTTTCTGTTATACAGCGTTACAGATATTTCATCAGCCCCTTCTATAACATGGTTGTTTGTTACTATGTAACCATCGGGTTTAATTATTACACCAGAACCTGAGCTTGACTGTTTGGGAACCGGCATCTCTCCGCCATAACCAAAAAAGAAGTCAAAGATGGAATAAGCTCTTTCTGAACCCTTCTTTACAACCTGAACATGAACCACAGAGGGGACAGCATTCTCTGCGGCAAAGGTAAAGTCCGGATAAAGCTGATCTGACAAATTGACTTTGTAAACCGGTGGGATGGATTCATTCCCCATTATACTGACACTCTGTCCGGAGGAGATTTTTACCACAACACCGTAAGCTGTCAGTGCGCTGATAATTACGGATAAAATAATAATCGGTAAATTTCTTTTCATAACTCTTTACTTTGATTGTTTTGATTGAAAACTAAAAGAAATCAAATTATATGCCATAATTATTTTTTTTTATCTTTGTAAAAAATACACCAGATATGAAATTTGTAGTTTCAAGTACAGATCTTTTAGCTCGCTTACAGTCAGTTTCAAGAGTGATCTCTTCAAAGAGCACAATTCCGATCCTGGATAATTTTCTTTTTTCTCTTAAAGATGGATACCTGAGCATTACTGCATCAGACCTGGAGACAAGTCTTAAAGCCGGAATGGCTATTGAAAACGTAACTCAGGAGGGTGAGATAACAGTTCCTGCAAGGATACTGGTGGATTCACTCAAGGAGTTCCCGGAACAGCCTCTGGAGTTCAAGACAAACGACACCAATACTCTGCTTGAGATTACCTGGGCAAACGGAAATTCCAACCTCCCCTGTACGACTGCCGAGGAGTACCCTGTAATTGCAGCTCTGGACAATGATTCTCCGGGATTTTTCATGCCATCTTCTGCACTTCTGGAGGGTATTAACAGAACACTATATGCAACAGCAGAAGAGGAGCTCAGACCGGTTATGAACGGGATATTCTTTGATATCCAGGAAAATGAGCTCACACTGGTGGCCTCTGATGCTCACAAACTGGTATGTTACACCAGGCATGATGTCAAAGCCGGGAATAACTCCTCCTTTATCCTCCCTAAGAAACCCGCCTCAATTCTAAAAAATATTCTATCAAAAGCAGAACAGGACGTAGCCATTAAGTTTGATTCAAAAAATGCATATTTCCAGTTTGAATCATTCATTCTGGTTTGCCGTCTTGTAGAGGGCAACTATCCCGCATACAAGAGTGTGATACCAAAGAATAATCAAAATAAACTTCTCATAAACCGTCTCGACATTCTCAACAGTACCAGGAGAATAGCTGTCTGCTCAAATCAGGCAAGCAGTCAGGTAAAACTCAAATTATCATATAATCAATTGGTTATATCTGCACAGGATATTGATTTCTCGATCTCCGCAAATGAAAGGCTAAGCTGTCAGTACGACGGTGATCCAATGGAGATAGGTTTTAAATCCACATTTTTAATCGAGATACTGAGCAATCTTCCCTATAACAACATCTCTCTGGAACTGTCCGACCCTGCAAGAGCAGCCCTGATCCTTCCGGCAGAGAACACAGACGCCTCAGAAGAGATACTTGCTCTCCTTATGCCGATGATGGTGAGTGCATAAATTATCATGAAACTAAATCTTAAGAATCCCCTACTCTTCTTTGACATCGAGAGCACAGGGCTTATTATTTCCAATGACCGCATTGTTGAAATAAGTGTATTAAAGGTGCTCCCAAACGGTGATCAGGAGTTAAAGACCAGGAGGCTGAATCCAACCATACCTATTTCACCTGAGGCCACTGCCATCCATGGTATAAAAGATGAAGATGTTGCAGGCTGCCCAACATTCAAAGAGATAGCAAAAAGTCTTGCAAATTATATGTCAGGATGCGATTTTGCAGGATACAACTCAACCAGGTTTGACATACCTATGCTTGCAGAAGAGTTTCTCAGAGCAGGGGTAGATTTCAACTTCAGAAAAAGAAAACTGATTGATGTTCAGAACATTTTCCACAAAATGGAGCAGCGAACCCTGAGTGCTGCATACAAATTCTACTGTAATAAAAAACTTGAAAATGCCCATTCGGCAGAAGCTGACACAATTGCCACATTTGAGGTGTTGGAATCCCAGTTAGATAGATACAACGATGTTTTGGAAAACGATGTTAAGTTTCTGGCTGATTTCTCCTCAAAGACAAAATTGCTGGATTATGCAGGAAGAATCATACTTAACGATAAAGAAGAAGCTGTTTTTAATTTCGGAAAATATAAAGGCAAAACAGTGGAATCGGTCTTTTCATCCGATCCAAGTTACTACTCATGGATGATGAACGGGGATTTTGCCCTTGACACAAAACAGATTATCACTGATCTTAAGATAAATTCCGAGAAAGGGAAAAAATGAAAATTCTCCTTTACTCTTTCGTCACCAAAGAGTTCCTTTACAAAACCGACAATACTTTGATAAAGAGCTCCAGGGAGTTTTTTATTCCGGTGACGGTCACCGCACTGAGTGTCACACCTGCCCTGGTTTTCAGAATAGATAAAAGTGCCAAATATGTATCGGCCAAATTCGCACACAGGTATTATTCTCAAATGGCTGTGGGGTTGAATCTTTATCCGGTCAATCTTATCCCCCTTGCCACAGATTATAAGGGCAATGGATATCTTCCTGGATCTGTAGCATTTACAATGGACAACACCAGTTTTATATCAGAAGAAATGTGTCCGGTTAAGGCGCTTTTTAACAGGGAGAGTGGTATCGAGCTTATTTTCAGGACAGGATCAGAGATAAGAGAGTTTTCAGCAAAGGATCTGCCTCGCAAAGAGGAGCTTAATAGTATAATTGAATCCTCCACAATTAACACTACCCTCAAAAGCGGTGACCTTATCTATTTGGAACTTTGCGCTCCTGTTTCTGTATCTGCCGGCGACTATGTAGCTTTAGATCATATCTCCGGCTCTCCGGTCGAGCTTTTTATAAGGTAGGCTGCCTCCCTGCCGGCCAGATAACCGGTAGAAAAGGCAATCTGCAGATTATAGCCTCCTGTGTCACCGTCCAGGTCCAGAACCTCACCTGCAAAAAACAGATTCTTATAAAGCTTTGATCTCATATTTTTGGCTATTATCCCGTCAGAAGAGACTCCTCCTGCAGTGATTACTGCCCTCTCCCATGAAACATACCCTTCTATATCAAATTTCCAGCACTTAAGCATAGTTGCCATGCGTTTAATCTGTTCCTGGTCCTTTGGTGATGCTGCAGATTTCAATCCGGCATACTCCTCAAAAGATTTCACAAGGTCAGAGGGAAGTAAGAGGGCCAACAACTCCCTGATGTTTTTACAGTTACCTGCAGCATACTCCCTCTCAGCTCTTTTAACAATCTGATTTTCTGTGAGTGCCGGTTTCAGATCCAGCACAAGAGATACTTTCTCTCCATTTATCATAGCCCTGACAGCCTTTCTGCTTACCCTAAATCCAAGGGCACCCTCAATACCGGCAGATGTGAATTCGACCTCCCCGTTCTCGTATTGAAGTTCTTTTCCCGCAACCAGCAGAGTGACAGCTACGTTCTTAAGCAGAAGACCACTTAACCTGCTGTCGTAATTTTTGGGAACAAGCGCCGTAAGTGATGGGAAAAGCTCTTTTACAGTATGTCCCAGAGATTTTGCAAAGGCATACCCGTCTCCCTCAGAGCCGGTAAGAGGATATGACAGCCCCCCTGTGGCAATAATCAGGCTCCTGCACCCCTCATTTACAATCTTATCGTTCACTGACCGTGAGACTCCTGTAACCATGCCTGATTCTGAATATATCCC
>JALNXR010000141.1 GCA_023230265.1 Bacteroidales bacterium
TATCTTATGTCAACTCCAAGTCTGCCAAGCTCTAAGACCAGAGAGTCCACTACATCATAAGATCTGCCTGATGCCGGATATAGCCGGCTTCCCCTCTCCAGCACAGTCTTAAGACCGAGGGATTCGAAAAAATTTTGTGTGTCCTTATTGGAGAAACTGAAAAAAGCAGGTTTTAAAAGTCCAGGGGAGGGATGAATGTGAGTGGAAAAATCCTGCCACTCCTTCATATTGGTTATGTTGCACCTGCCTTTACCAGTTATGAGAATTTTTCTGCCGGCCCGCTCCTTTTTTTCAATCAGCAACACTCTAAGCCCTCTTCCCATTTCTGAACCTGACACTCCCCGCGCTGCAGATATTGCTGCAACCATTCCGGCAGCACCTGCTCCGATAACAATTATATCCCATTTTTCCACGAAGCAAAGTAACTCAAATTTTCTTAACTTTGAATGATACTCTCAAAGGATATTACAGTCTATGAAAAATCTCCCTGTTATGCTGTTTTGTTCACTACTGTCTCTGTTACTGCTCTCATGCGGCGGATCAGGGAACGGTTCAGAATCACTCCTGTTCCCCGTCACAAATGAGTATGCTCTCTTCTTTTCACTCAATAAATCAGATAGTTCTACAGAGATAAAAGTAATCAATCCAGTTACAAAAAAAATATTATTTTCTGATAATATTACAGAGGACGAAACTCCTCAGAGAGTTGTCTGTATGTCTACCGGACATGTTGCATACATGACAGCACTCGGCGTTACAAATCGAATTGTTGCCCTTTCGGGAGGTAAATACATATATGACAAGACAATACATGAAAGAGTAGAAAGGGGGGAGATTGCTGATATCGGATATGAAGGTTCTCTCAACTATGAACTGCTGATTAAAATTAATCCTGATATAATTTTCACTTACGGAATTGAAGGTGAGAACAACTCCTACATAGAGAAGCTCAGAAAACTTGGTTTTAAAGTGGTTGTTCTTGGTGATTATCTGGAAAACCATCCACTTGGCAAACTGGAATATCTAAAACTATTTGGGGCGTTTTTCAACTGCAGTGATAGAGCTGATTCCATATTTAGAGAGAGAGAAGAGAGATACCTCCGGCTTTGCCAACAGGTCTCAGATATCGCATCAAAGCCAGGAGTTCTTCTTAATGCCCCATGGAAAGAGATATGGTATATACCGGGAGAGGAGAACTACATGAGTGTTTTAATAAAAGATGCAGGCGGGAAAGTGATTTTAAGCAGGGATGGAGAGTCTGTCAGCCATCCCTATAGCATAGAAGATGTTGTCAAAGAGGCTTTAAAGGCAGATTTCTGGCTTAATCCCAATAATTACAACTCAATCGAAGAGTTAAAAAAGGTCAACCCCATGTTCAAAACCCTGCCGGTATTAAAAAAAGGTCTGGTTTTTAATAATAATCTCAGAAGCACTCTTTCAGGCGGAAGTGATTTCTGGGAAACAGGTGTAACTGAACCGGATGTAATACTTGAAGAAATCATCTCGGTATTACATCCGGAAATTATTAAAAAAGAGACACTTGTCTATTATCGTAGGTTATAGCACTGTGGAGGGAACTATATATACTCTGTAATTATCTCCGGGTCAATAGAGTTTAGGGCTCTCTTCACCTTTAAGTACTGCCAGTCCGTTCATTGCAAGAGCAGCCATTTCATCCTCCCCCGGATAAACCTTAACGGAGGCTATAAATTCCACCCTTGAGGCAATCTGATCCATCAAACTTTTATTGTTAGCTATTCCTCCTGTCAGAAGGATGGCATCCACTTTTCCACTAAGTACAGCGGCTGCGGCTCCGATTGCTTTTGATACATTGTAGGCAAAGGCTTCTGAAAGTAATTCAGCTCTCTTATCGCCCTTTTCGATCCTCTGAGAAACTTCATAGAAGGAGTTTGTACCTAAATGTGCAACCAGACCGCCCTCTCCGGTGATCATCTTTTTTACCTCTCCAAGAGTGTATTGACCGGAGTAACAGAGTTCTGCCAAAGCAGCTGCCGGCAGTGACCCGGCCCTTTCAGGAGAGAAAGGACCCTCTCCGTTAAGAGCATTGTTCACATCTATTACCCTTCCATTTTTGTGTGCACCAATTGAGACACCACCTCCAAGATGAACTACTATAAGGTTAAGATCAGCATATTCTCTTTTGCACTCCCTTGCATAGATTTTTGCAATTGCCTTGTGATTTAGAGCGTGGAAAATTGACACTCTTTCAATCTGAGGCAACCCTGTTATCCTTGCCACCTGCTCCAGTTCATCCACAACCACAGGGTCTGCAATGCATGCCATGCAGCCGATCACAGAGGCAAGATCAGAAGCTATCAATCCCCCAAGGTTACTTGCATGCTCACCCATTTTTGGATGGATAAGATCTTCCTTCATCCTCTCATTAACCTGATAAACACCGGATTCAACTGGACGCAGCAGGCCGCCTCTTCCAACGATTATTGAAATTGATCCCAGATTTATATTATGTTTTTCTAGTGAAGATATGATTGTTCTCTTCCTGAATTCAAACTGGTCAGCCACTTGCTTATACGGAGACAACTCTTCATTTGTGTGTCTTAGTGTCTCTGTGAACAATACCTTCTCATCCTCAAAAACCGATATTTTTGTAGATGTGGAACCGGGGTTTATCGCTAAAATCCTGTAAGGCATATACTATTTTGCAGTTAAGGCAGCAAGGGCAATTGAGTTTAGTTTGGTATCGATGCTGTCTGACCGGCTGGAAAGCACACACGGAGCCTTTGCACCGGCAACCATGGCAGCAATCTTAACATTCGGACATAATTGTGTATTGACCTTGTAAAATACATTTGCAGCTTCCAGACTCGGAAACACAAGACAATCAGCATCACCGGCTACCTGACTCTTGAGCTTCTTAACAGCAACAGCCTCAGCAGAAATAGCAACATCAAGTGCAAGAGGTCCATCCACAACGCAACCGGTAATCTGACCCCTTTCGGCCATCTTGGATATTATTGCAGCATCTACGCAGGCCGGCATTCCGGGCAACATCTGTTCTGTAGCTGTAATTATGGCAACTTTAGGTTTTTCAATTCCCAGTGCATGAGCTGCCTTCACAACATAATTCGTGATTGCAACCTTTTGGCTGAGATCCGGAGCAGGAATAACTGCTATGTCTCCTAAAACAAGCAACTTATGATATTGAGGATTGGATAGTACGCTCACATGACTCAGAATACCTTTGGGCGGAAGCAGTCCTTTTTCCTTGTTAAGTATTGCTCTCATATATTTATCAGTGGAGCAAAGACCTTTCATGAGTATGTCACCCTCTCCGGAATTAACCAGATCAACTGCCTGAGCAATAGCTTCAAGTTCAATAGGATTATTGATTATTCTAAAAATTGAGATATCAATATTTTCGTGTTCACATACCTGGCGAATCGTCTTCTCATCACCAACCAGGGTTGCTTCAACAATTCCGGCTTCAACAGCCAGCTTTGCGGCATTGATGGTATGGTCATCAACGGCCCATGCAGCTACCAGTCTCTTTTTGGGTTTACTTCTGAGGTTCTCGTAAATTTGTTCAAATGAGGTAATCATAATTCTAAATATTTTTCTTTATTTGTCCGTTTATTATTATCAATATTCTGCAATTATTTGTTTCCTTTTACGACCATCATTGTATCCTGTGCAATTACCAGCTCTTCATTTGTGGTAACAGCAGCCATTTTTACTCTGGAGCCGGGTTTTGTCAGGATAACATCTTTTCCTCTAACTCCACTGTTAGCCTTTTCGTCAAAATCCACTCCTATGAACTGCAGATTAGTTCCCACCATAAGTCTTATATGGGGGTCATTCTCTCCTATACCGCCTGTAAACACCACAACATCAACACCATTCATGGCTGCCGTATAAGAGCCGATATATTTGAGCACTCTGTAATACAGAATATTGAGCGCTAACTTAGCCCTTTCATCACCCTGGGAGGCCGCAGACTCAATATCTCTCATGTCAGAGGATTTCCCGTAAACACCAAGGAAACCGCTCTTTTTGTTCAGTATTGAATTTATTCCGTTATAATCAAGTTTTTCCCTGTCCTGTATAAAAGTGACTATGCCTGCATCTATGTCTCCGCTCCTGGTGCCCATGATAACTCCTTCCAGGGGAGTAAAACCCATAGAGGTATCTATCGACTTACCGTTTTTTATAGCTGTTATTGAACCTCCGTTGCCCAGATGGCATGTTATTACCTTGCTTTTTTCGAAATCCAGTCCAAAGAGGTCGCAAGCCTTCTTTGCGACGAATTTATGACTTGTCCCGTGAAAACCGTATCTGCGGATTTTGTATTTTGTGTAGTACTCGTATGGTATTGCATACATATAAGCATAGTCGGGCATGGTCTGATGAAAAGATGTATCGAATACGGCGACCTGAGGCGTACCTTTAAGAAGGGTGTCAATTGCATCTATTCCCAAAAGGTTTGCCGGATTGTGCAATGGTGCAAGTTCGCATAATTTTTCAATTTTTTCCCTGCTCAGGGCATCTATGGCAGTGCTCCTGCTAAAGAATTCCCCCCCGTGTGCCACCCTGTGGCCGACAGCTTCAATCTGGGAGAGTGATTTTAGAACTCCCCTCTCCTTATCGGTAAGAAGTGTGAGGACCTTTTCAATGCCCACCGTGTGGTTCTCAATCTTTACTTCAATTTCAAATTTGTCTTTTCCGTCAACTCTGTGGGTAAGAATACCCATTTCCAGACCGATTCTTTCAACCAGCCCTTTTGCCAAAAGTGAATAATCAGAATCACTCCTCATATCAAGAACCTGATACTTGATGGAGGAGCTGCCGCAGTTCAATACTAGAATAATCATGTTTATGTTAATATTTATAATTATTTTTATCTATCAGGTGAAATTAATTTACAAATGTAGTACAAAAATACTTTTAAAGTGTAATTCAATTTAAATAATTTGTAATTTAGCGAATCTGAATAATGGTGAGGAGGGTGAGATGATGAAGGGCAAAAAGGAGTTGGGAAATTCGCGTCGATCTCCATTATTAATTTACACAATATCATATCTTTCCGGAATCCTGGCAGGCAGCAGGATATTTCTGATGCAGGAGTGTCTGTTAATATTTTTTTCTGCTACCTGTATACTGGTTTTGTCTCTGTATTACCACACATACTGTATGAGGAGATCAGCCACTTCGGAAATAATTTTATCCCTCCTGCTCCCCTTAATTTTTTTCTTATCCGGATGGTTAAATATTCAACATTCTGACGAGCTCCAAAGATCTAAAGATAACTCTCTGCTTACGGGGAAAGGATACATGTTTGCTGATTGTATATTAAGCGAAAAACCTGTTAGAGTAAAAAATAGTTACAGGGTTGATGCGACGGTGGCAGTTCTGAATGAAAAGACTATTTTATATCTTGATAAGAGATTTGATATTTCTGCTGCAGAGGCAGGAGATACCCTGCGGGTAGTTATGAAACCCATAGAAATAAAAAATTTCGATTCCGGTTTTGACTATGCAGGAATGCTTGAAAAAGAGGGCATCTATTCCAGTTCATTTATCAGATATGATAAAATTGACCTGAGGAAGTGCCAAAAGCCTTCATTCCGCTTTCGTGTGATCAGATTGAAAAACAAATATGTTGATTTTATCAGAAATAAGACAGAGGATGAACATCTTTCCGGTATACTTATTGCCATTACAACCGGAGATAAACGGTATCTTGAGAGGGAAACCAGAAATGCATTCTCGGTATCAGGGACAATGCATGTACTTGCCGTATCAGGTCTTCACACAGCCTTTCTCTTCTCCTTTCT
>JALNXR010000058.1 GCA_023230265.1 Bacteroidales bacterium
TGACAGTAAACAAACATGCCGGAATAAGGGGCGCTCTATGCTGGAATGAGGAGATCTGCAGGCTTGCCAGAGAGCACAACAACGCAAATATCTGCTGTCTCCCGGCAAGGTTCATCTCAGAAGTGATTGCTGTCAGGCTGGTTGGGATATTCCTGGAAACACCCTTCCAGGGTGGGCGTCATACCAGAAGATGTGAAAAGATAGATGTCAAATAAATCCTTTACAGTAATTGACAGATTCTCTGAGACTCCCTTTCCGGACAGAGATATACAGAATTATCCCGGAGGTTTGGTTATCCCACTGGACAAACCTTATAAATGGAGTTCTGCCGATGCTGTCAGGAAAATTAAATTCAGGGCAGTAAAGTTTTTCGGTTTAAAAAACCTTAAGGTTGGACATGCAGGCACTCTTGATCCTCTTGCAACCGGACTTCTTCTTATATGCATCGGTAGTGCCACCAAAAGAGCCGGTGAACTGCAGGAGGGAATAAAGGAGTACATTGCAGGAATTACCTTCGGATATACTACACCCTCTTTCGACCTGGAAAAAGACAAAGACGCAGACTATCCTTATAGCCATATAAATCAAGAACTTATAGAAGAAACTCTCAAACAGTTCACCGGCCTTCAGCAACAGATTCCCCCCTCATTCTCCGCAAAAATGGTAAACGGCCAAAGGTCTTATATGCTTGCAAGGGAGGGGGACCACAGAGAGCTTACTCCATCCCTGATAACAATTCACGAACTGGAAATTATCTCCTTTGCCTCACCTCTTCTGCTTCTCAGGGTGCTTTGCAGCAAGGGAACCTATATAAGGTCCCTGGCCAGGGATCTGGGCACTGCACTCAACTCCGGAGCTACACTTACCTCACTTACCCGTACCCGGTCAGGAGATTTTACGGTATCACAATCAATCTCCATTGAAAAGACAGAAGAGATCTTTTCTTTGAAATAATTTGAGATATTATGAAACTTTTTTAATTTTCATTCGTATAAATATAGATTTTCATTAATTTAATCTATAAGCATGAAGTTATCCCAGTTTAATTACCCTATCACCCCGGAATATATCGCAAAATATCCTGCAAAATACAGGGACGAATCCCGGCTCATGATCCTTAACAGAAAAAACGGAGAGATTGAACATAAAATATTCAAGGATCTCCTCGATTATACCTCCGAGAAAGACATATTTATATTCAACGACACTAAGGTCTTTCCGGCAAGACTGAGCGGGAACAAGGAGAAAACCGGAGCCGAGATAGAGGTTTTTCTGCTCAGGGAACTGAATTCGGATCAGAAATTATGGGATGTACTGGTAGATCCTGCAAGAAAAATCAGAATAGGTAATAAGCTATACTTTGGGGAGAACGACTCCCTTGTAGCAGAGGTCATTGACAACACAACATCCAGAGGAAGGACTCTCCGTTTTTTGTTTGACGGCACTCATGAAGAGTTCAAAGCCACCCTTTTCCAGATGGGTGAAATGCCTGTCCCAAAATGGATCAGGGCAAAGGCGGAGAGCATAGACAACGAGAGATACCAGACAATTTACGCCAGAAATGAAGGGGCTGTGGCAGCACCTGCAGCTGGACTCCACTTTAGCAGAGAGCTGATGAAAAGGATGGAGATCAAAGGCGTAAACACAACCTATATCACTCTTCATATGGGTCTGGGCAACTTTAGAACCGTGGATGTGGAAGACCTTTCAAAACACAAGATGGATTCCGAACAGCTCATTATTAAAGAAGAGAGTGCAGAGGCAATAAATACCACAAAAGAGAGGGGCGGCCGGGCCTTTGCAATCGGAGTAACTGTTCTCCGTGCCGTTGAGACATCTGTTACCACCCAGGGAAAACTGAAACCCTTTACCGGCTGGACAAATAAATTCATATTCCCCCCCTACAGCTTTTCTGTTCCGGATGCACTCATCACAAATTTTCACCTCCCTCAGTCAACAATGCTGATGTCAGTAGCAGCTTTCGGTGGTTTTGACATGGTAATGAATGCCTACCAGGTTGCTCTTAAGGAGGGGTACAGGTTCGGAACCTACGGGGATGCAATGCTGATAATCTGATCCTGTTTTTCTGATTCCATTTTTTAAATTGCTTTTCCTGACTTTGTAGTAGAGAAAAGGGCTCTAGTTTTGCTGCATGTTTGACCAGGAACTTGTATGCGCTGCAGCAATAAATAGAATTTTCCCCGGTGAGCCGGGGATCTCCTGTGCTCTTTATAACCTTTACGGCAGCTACAGCAGGCTCTTTTCACTCTCTTTCCCTGAGCTGGAAAGTTTGCTGGGTAAGAGAAAAAAAGTTGCAGAAGCAATTTCAGATCCAAAAACATTAATGGATGCAGAGCAGGAGCTTGCAAGGCTCGATTCCATGGGCTACAAGGCTTTTCACCGGCAGAGCGGCGATTACCCGGGGGCACTGCTGGAATGCAATGATTCTCCTGCAATTATATTTATAAAGGGTGGGATAAATCTTAACTACAAAAACATAATATCTGTAGTTGGAACCCGCCGTTCAACTCCATACGGTGAGAGCTCCTGCAGAAGAGTTGTGAGAGAGCTTGCAATGTCAGGGAACAATCCGGTTATTGTCAGTGGATTGGCATACGGAATTGATATAACGGCCCACCGCGCCGCACTTGACAACGGATTGCAGACAATTGCAGTTCTGCCTTGTGGTCCTGATCGTATATACCCCTCTTCTCACAGTGCAACCGCAGAGAGGATAGCCCTTTTTGGGGCCTTGCTGACTGAATTTCCGGAAGGGACTCCCTCCTACAAGCTCAACTTTATACAGAGAAACCGGATTATTGCAGGAGTGTCCCGTGCGACAATTGTCATTGAATCGGACATAAAAGGGGGCGCTCTCACTACAGCGGAGCTGGCACAGGGCTACTCCAGGGAGGTCTATGCTCTTCCCGGCCGTTTTGGAGATAGAGCTTCCTCAGGTTTAACATGCTAATATCCAAAAATATTGCTGCTATATATTTCTCAACTCAAGACTTCCTGTTCCGGATGGGATGGAAGGAGAAATCCTGCGGAACACTCCCTCAAACCACTCTGTTTGATCCCTGCAGAGTTGAAAAAGAAAAAATATTTGTAGCTTTAAAAAATAATCCGCTAATGCAAAAAGATGATTTACTCAGAGCCACGGGGCTGAATATTAAAGTTTTATCTGCGATACTGCTAGAGATGGAACTGGATAATATAATTACACCTGTAGCTGGCGGAAGATATATTGCAGAAAGAGAGATTTTATGATTAAATATATTGACACCCACACACATATCTATGACAAAGCCTTTGACCGGGATATCGGTGATACCATTCTGAGGGCAAAAGAGTCCGGAATTATTGCCGCTGTGCTGCCTGCCATTGACAAAGAGAACCACGAGAGACTTCTTTCTTTGAGTGCCGGGTATCCCGGATATCTCTATCCCTGTACCGGCCTGCACCCAACATCTGTTGACGCAGGATGGAGGGAAGAGCTCGACCTGGTTTACAAAAACTCCTCTGATAACCTCTTTTGCGCCATAGGGGAGATTGGTATGGACGGATACTGGAGCAGAGAGTTTATAAAGGAACAGGCCGAGGTTTTTGAGGCACAGCTGAGACTTGCCTGTAAGCTGAATCTGCCCGTGATCATACACTCAAGGGATTCAACAGAAGAGATTTTCCGGGTTTTGGAGACTATACGCGAGCCTGCTCTCAGGGGAGTGTTTCATACCTTTTCCGGTAGTTATGAAACTTACTCACGGTTATCCCGTTACGGGGATTTTCTAATCGGGATAGGCGGAGTTGTGACCTATAAGAATTCAAAACTCCCTGAAACCTTAAAGAAGATTCCTCTGGAGAGAATCCTTCTGGAGACAGACTCACCGTGGCTAACTCCTTCTCCCCACAGGGGAAGCCGGAACGAACCATCATATATTCCCCTTATTGCCGGTACGGTTGCCACTGTAAAGAGCTGCCCGGTCTCCGAGGTGGCCCGTGTCACTACAAACAATGCGGCTCTTCTTTTCGGTATTAAAACACAACTCTCCCTTCCTTAGTATTTTTAGCATATATTATTTGATAAAGCATCTGATCCTAAATTGTAAAACACAAAACTTTAACCAACATACAAATTAAACAGGCCGATAAAGATGAAGCGATCCATTTTACTGATCTATACCGGGGGAACTATAGGAATGAAACAGGACAGTGAGACACTTGCCCTGGTCCCCTTTAAGTTTGACCAGATTTTACAGGAGGTCCCCGAGCTGAAGAAATTCGGATACCGGATTGACTCTGTATCATTTGACCCTCCTGTAGACTCCTCAGAGGCAGATCCTGTGTTCTGGACAAAACTTGCTAATATTATCCAAGACTCGTACTCTGATTATGATGGTTTTGTGGTTTTGCACGGCACAGATACCATGTCATATTCGGCTTCTGCCCTTAGTTTTATGCTGGAAAACCTGACAAAGCCAGTCATATTTACAGGCAGCCAGCTTCCGATAGGGATTCTCCGCACCGACGGAAAGGAGAATCTTATCTCATCAATTGAGATTGCGGCTGCAACTGACAGTGAAGGAAGGGCAATGGTACCCGAGGTGTGTATCTATTTTGAAAACAGGCTTTACCGTGGAAACAGGACCATTAAGTACAGTGCAGAAAACTTTAGTGCATTCAGGTCTTCCAATTATCCTCCGCTTGCAGAGGCCGGTGTTCATATGAAGTATAACACATCTGCCGTCAGGACATCAGGGTCGGGAAAGGAGTTCAGGATTCATACAAACCTGGACACCGGAGTTGCCATACTCAAAATTTTCCCGGGAATAACACCTCTGGTGGTAAAGAGTGTTCTGGGAATGAAGGAGATAAAGGCAGTAATTCTCGAAACCTACGGTTCAGGAAATGCACCTACTGCAGAATGGTTTATTGATATAATAGACGAAACTGTTAAAAGAGACGTTATTGTCGTAAATGTAACTCAGTGTCAGACAGGCAAAGTGGATATGGAGGCATATTCCACCGGTATTCTTCTTAAAAAAACCGGAGTGATAAGCGGACATGACATTACCACCGAAGCTGCTCTGGCAAAATTATTTTTTTTACTAGGTCAGGGATATGACAATCAAACCGTTAAAAGGCTATTTGAAGTTGATTTGAGAGGTGAAATAACAAATGATTAACGAAAATTAAAAAAATCTTTCTAAATTGCACATTGTTTTGTATAGATTAACCAACGAATAACTATTTAAAAATACATTGTTTAATACTTTAATCACACAAAAATTTATGAAAAAATTTTTCATGTTTTTGGCAGTTATGGGATTTATAGCCATTTCTGCTCAATATGTATCTGCCCAGACACCTGAGCCGGCTGCCGAGACAACCACTGCAGTAGCAGCTGACGAGACAGTTCAACAGGAAATTCCTATTCACCAGCAACTTAAAGCCAAATTTATTGAAGGTGGAGCAGGTTTTATGGCAGCAATTCTACTGACTCTTATTCTGGGTCTTGCAATAGCCATCGAGAGAATCATTTATCTCAACCTTGCATCAACTAACACTGAGAAGCTGGTACAAAGGGTTGAAGATGCAATAGCCAAAGGTGGAATAGAAGAGGCTAAAGAGCTTTGCCGCAATACCAGAGGTCCTATCGCTGCTATTTTCTATCAGGGTTTGTGCCGCACAGATGAAGGCATTGATATGGTTGAAAAATCTATCGCTTCTTACGGATCAGTTCAGATGTCCCAACTGGAGAGCGGCCTCTCCTGGATAAACCTGTTCATCTCAATCGCCCCTATGTTGGGTTTCCTTGGAACTGTTGTAGGTCTTGTTATGGCATTTGATGCTATTGAGGCTGCCGGAGACATCTCTCCGAATGTAGTTGCAGGTGGTATGAAAGTGGCTTTGATAACAACTGTGGGTGGTCTTATCGTAGCTATTATTCTCCAGCTCTTCTACAGTTATATCATATCCAAGATGGACTCAATCACCCTTGCTATGGAAGATGCTTCTATTTCACTGGTTGATATTTTAGTTAAGGCAAAAAAATAATGATATGTCAAAAGGATTAAAAATATTTTCTATTGTATTGTTTGCCATTACTGCTGTTCTTGCTGTTCTCTTTTATATGAACTCGGAATCAGAAAACATGGTCAATGCAATTTTGTATTTTGCATACTTTCTTTTGGGCCTTGGAATATTACTGGCATTAGTGCTGCCTATCCCATCTCTTATTCAATACCCAAAAAAAATTAAAAAGTTGTTATTTACCCTGCTTATTGTCCTGGCTGTATTTGCTATCGGATATTTACTTTCTTCCGGAAATCCCGTGGATGTAAACACAGATGTTCCTCCCACTGAAAGAGCATTAAAACTCACAGATACTGCCCTGATAATCACATACATCACTCTGGGAGTGTCATTTGCGGCTATTGCCTGGGGAGGAATCAAAAACCTGGTACAAAAAATCAAATAACTTATGGCAAGGAGTGTAAACGAAATAAATTCAGGTTCAACTGCTGATATTGCTTTCATCATTCTGGTATTCTTTCTTATGGTATCAAATATGGATTCAGTCGGTGGTCTGCAGCGCCTTCTGCCTCCGATGCCCGATGAGAACCAAAAGGTTGAGCAACAGAAGGTTAACCGTCGTAATATACTTGTTGTCAAAATTAATGAACAAGACCAGCTTTATGCAGGTGGTGACTATATAGACATAACCATGCTCAAAGATAAGGCCAAGGAGTTTCTTGTTAATCCGAACGACAACGAGTCACTGCCTGAGAAGGAGAATAAGGAGATCGAAGGTTTCGGGCTCTATCCTGTTTCAAAAGGTGTAATATCACTGCAAAATACCAGGGGAACCAGTTATGACACCTACATCAAGGTTCAGAATGAACTGGTGAAGGCCGTCAACGAAATCCGTGATGAATTCTCTATGGAGCATTACGGCAGGAAATATATTGCACTTGACGAAGACAGACAGAAGATTGTAAGGCAGATTATTCCGCAGAACATATCCGAGGCCGAGCCTTTGGATCTAAAAGCCAAAAAGAGATAGGAGGAAGATAGTATGATTACAAAAAAAAGAAAGCCAAAAGCAATGCAGGCAATAGGAACTTCTTCTCTGCCGGACATTGTGTTCATGTTGCTAATTTTCTTTATGGTAACCACAACCATTCGCGAAACTAACAAGAAGGTTGTTATCAAACTTCCTGAAGCTACAGAATCGGCAAAACTTGAGAGGAAAGACCTGGCATCACACATATATGTGGGAGCTCCCATCAAAGGGGAACAGGCAAAATACGGAACAGAGGTCCGTATACAGCTGAATGACTCTTTCCGTTCAGTAACTGATATCCGTGACTTTGTCGCAGCCGAACGTGAGAACATGAATGAGGCAGACCGTCCCTTTATGACTGTTTCAATAAGGGCTGACATCAACACCCGTATGGGGATCATAACCGATATCAAGCAGGAGCTCCGCAGATGTTCTGCTCTAAAAATCATGTACGCTGCAAGGAAACCTCAGGTTATTGAATAATCGGTTTTTTAAAATTAAGATTAAGGGTGTTTCTATGAACAATAGGGCACCCTTTCTTGTATCTTATTAGTGATATAATATATTTTAGAATGAAAAGATCAGTAATTATTCTTTTAGCCCTGGTTCCCCTTATTTTCAGCGGATTGGAAACAGCTTCTGCCGGTGCTCCAAAAACCAAAGAGGCCAAATATGTTTTTTTCTTTATCGGTGACGGTATGGGGCTGCAGCAGGTAACACTCACAGAAACCTATCTTGCCTATGAAAAGGGAGTTAAAGGGAGAGAGCTTCTCAATTTTTCTAAATTTCCGGTGACGGGACTGGTTTCCACCTATTCGGCTAATGCAGATATTACCTGTTCCGCTGCAGCCGGTACTGCAATGTCAACAGGTTATAAGACCAAAAACAATATGATAGGAATGGATCCAGATACAAACAGGCTGGAGAGCATTACCTACAAGATCCACAGGAAAGATATCCCCGTAGGAATAATCTCGACAGTCACTCTTGACCATGCCACTCCTTCTGCATTTTATGCAAAATACAAAGACAGAAAAGGTTATTATGAAATTGCCCGGCAGCTTCCCGAATCGGGATTTGAATTTTTTGGAGGTGGGGGATTTGTCTACCCTGCCGGAAAAGATAAGAACCAGCCAGACATTTACAATCTGATGCAGCAGAAAGGTTACAAGATTGTAAGAGGATTGGACAATCTCCCGGAAGGTAAAATTCAGGGTAAACTTGCCCTTTTCCAGGAGTCCGGCAAAGAGGGAGAACTGCCCTACGCAATTGACAGAAGCAAAGAAGACCTGACTCTGAGAGATATTGTTAAAAGTGCAATCGGTCACCTTAATGGCAAAAGAGGCTTTTTTATAATGGCAGAAGGGGGTAAAATTGACTGGGCAGCACATAGCAACGACTCCAGGACTGCCATATTGGAGATAACGGACTTTGCAGGAGCAATAGAAATTGCTTATAACTTCTACCTTGAACATCCTGATGAAACGCTGATTATTGTCACCTCAGATCACGACACCGGCGGATTGGGTCTTGGAACCAGGGATGGCAGCTCAAACTTTAATCTCGGGGCACTTCGGCCGGTAATAAGCTCATTTGCTGCAGACAGTTCATCCCGGAATGCCATAGATACCCTCAACAAAACAACCGGACTGGGATGGACCACTGACGGACACACCTCCTCTGACGTAATAATCTATTCTATTGGAGCAGGGAGTTCTCTCTTCTCAGGAAAGATGGACAACACAGATATTCCAAGGAGAATACTTAAAGCAATGAATATCGTTTTTTAACATATAAATCCGATTGCACCAAATGAATAAATGAGTAAATTTGCCCGGATAAAACATTTTCGGTTACAAATGAAAGAGATTGAAAGAACTAAAGTTGCAGAACTTCTCAAAAGCTCTCCGGGCAAAAAGGTATTGGTAAAAGGATGGGTCAGAACCAAAAGAGGGAATAAGAATATCTCTTTTGTCGCTCTCAATGACGGATCTACAGTAAATAACATACAACTTGTCTTTGACATGTCCCGGTTCTCTGAGGAGAGCCTGAGAGATGTTACCACAGGTGCTTGTATCGCCGTTTCCGGAGAATTAACGGAATCTGTAGGTAGTGGACAGAGCGTTGAGATCCAGGCAGAAGAACTTACACTTTACGGAAAAGCCTCTCCCGAACAGTATCCTCTTCAGAAAAAGGGACATTCACTGGAGTTTCTAAGGGAGATAGGGCATCTGAGACCGAGAACAAATACCTTTGGTTGTGTATTGAGGATACGCCATGCTATGGCTTTTGCAATCCATAAGTTTTTTAACGACAAAGGTTTTTATTATCTGCACACCCCGATAATCACTGCCTCGGATGCAGAGGGTGCCGGAGCAATGTTCCAGGTCACCACTCTCAACCTTGATAATATTCCCCGTAAAAAAGACGGCAGTATTGATTACAGTGAAGATTTCTTCGGAAAAGCAGCCAATCTCACTGTGAGCGGACAGCTTGAAGGTGAACTCGGAGCTCTTGCTTTAGGAGAGATCTACACATTTGGGCCTACATTCAGGGCAGAAAATTCAAACACTCCCAGACACCTCTCTGAGTTCTGGATGATTGAACCGGAGATGGCCTTTTACGAAATTAAGGAGAACATGGATCTTGCCGAGGAATTTATAAAATACCTTGTAAACTATGCCCTTGAGAATTGTCTTGATGACCTGAAGTTTCTTAACGACATGTTTGACAAGGAATTGATAGACAGATTAAAGAGTGTGATAACCACAAAGTTTGTCCGTCTTTCCTATACAGAAGGGGTGGATATTCTTATAAAGTCAGGTGTAAAATTTGAGTATCCTGTAAGCTGGGGAACTGACCTGCAGAGTGAACATGAAAGATATCTCGTGGAGAAACACTTCAAAA
>JALNXR010000059.1 GCA_023230265.1 Bacteroidales bacterium
ACATACCGGCAGCTGTTTCTTATCTGATGTACCACACATACCTGAGTTGCTGCTTCAGGGAATACGGTGCGTATTGTCTCGGTAAAGCCGTTGAGGTTATCTGTACATGTGATGAGTATATCTTCCACTCCACGTGCCTTTAAAAATGTAAACTTAAAACAAGAATCGTAAAATAAATTCTAGTTTTTTTAGTCATATAGAATTTTGTATTGTTATATACTATCGTATAAACTTAACTTAATTTTTTTAACCTAATCTAAAACTTCTCTGCCTATGAACATCGTATAACTATAAGAAATTATTGGTTAAACAATAGCCAGAAAATCTATTAACAGTAGTGTACTAATATTAAAAAAATTGTAAATGAAAAATAAAAGAATATCATTGGCAAAATTTTGTTTTTTTGGTTTTTTAATGATGTCGCTGACCAGCTTTAATCTATTCGCTGTGAATAAAGCAGCACCTTCTGACAATAATGAAAACGATATAATCAAAAATGCAGAAGTTCAGCAAGATACCACCAGAATCATCAAGGGAAAAGTAACAAACAGCCAGACAGGGCAACCTGTTGATGCAGTTGCAATTATTGTAATTGGAACAAAAGTTGGAACTTATTCAGGAACTGACGGCACATTCGAGATAAAAGTCAAGGATGGGCAGGAAGTAGCAGCCAGTATTGTAGGTATGACTTCTCAAAGAATCAGGGTCACTTCCTCAACAAAGTTTCTTGATTTCAAACTCACCGATACCGAATTTAAAATCGAGGATCTTGTAGTAACAGGTATTGCTACAAGAAAAGCAGAGAGCTATACCGGTTCTGCCGTTACCATCAAAGGTGATGAGCTTAAGCGTGTGGGGAACCAGAACCTATTCCAGAGTCTTAAGAATCTTGACCCTTCTGTATATATTATGGAAAACCTTCAGATGGGATCAGACCCCAACTCGCTGCCAAATATGAATATGAGGGGAGGAACCTCATTTAATGAAGGTATGGGCACATCAGATCTTAAAGGAAATTACGAAAATAAGCCCAATCAGCCTCTCTTCATCCTGGATGGTTTTGAGGTAACAGCAGAAAGGGTTTTCGACCTGGATATGCAAACAGTGGAGTCTTTGACAATTCTTAAAGACGCAAGCGCAAAAGCTATTTACGGGTCAAAAGCTGCAAATGGCGTAGTAGTTATCGAAACAAAAAAACTTATTGCACAAAAGCCGAGAATTACCTATACAGGCAGTCTCGACTTGACTATGCCGGATCTATCCAGCTACAATTTGTGCAGTCCTTTGGAAAAACTGGATGTGGAGTTAAAGGAGAATACTTATAGTGATACAAATCCATCTTCTATTACCAATTACTACAAGCTTCGCAAGCAGGTGCTTGAAGGACTCGACACATACTGGCTTTCAAAACCGGTGCAAATGGGTTATGGCCAGAAACACTCCCTTAATATAGAACTCGGAAAAGATGAACTCAGAACCTCAGCAAATGTGTCATACTATGATAATGTAGGTGTAATGAAGGGTTCAGACCGTACAACCCTCAACGGAAGCTTTAATCTTGTCTACAGGCTCAAAGACAAAGTAAAATTCCAGAACAGTCTGAACATTACAAACAACAATGCATCTGACTCTCCCTACGGTTCGTTTGGGACATACACATTACTGAATTCGTATGTTAACCCATATGATGAGGACGGTAATCTAGTTACCACACTATCCAAAGGTGGCCGTAATCCTCTTTTGGACGCTACAATAGGAACATCTCTTACATCCAAGTATTTTGAAATAACAAACAACTTTGAAGCGGAGTACACGGTAATCGAAGGATTAAGACTGAGAGCCCGCTTTAGCGTGAACAAGAAGAACAACTCTGCAGACAGGTACTATCCCTCAACACATTCAAGATTTGCCAGCTATTCCAACACTATTGCCCACAGAAAAGGACAATACGAAGCAAACAACGGTAGCAGTGACAAGCTGACAGGTGACTTCTATGTTAACTACAGCACAAAGATCAAAGATGTTCACAATATCTTCGTAAATGCAGGTTTTAACCTGGCAGAAAACAAATACCACGAAGTTATAAACTATGTAGAAGGAATCCCTTCCACAAATATGAACGACATTATGTTTGCCCTGCAGTACAATGCAGACAAAATGCGTCCTAGCGGTACCAGCGGCTTCACAAGAGAGGTTGGTGTACTTACAGTATTGTCATACACCTATATGGACCGCTTCCTGTTTGACGGAACTTTCCGCCTCAATGCATCATCTGTATTTGGGAGCAATAACAGATGGGCCCCCTTCTGGAGCGTAGGGGTTGGCTGGAATCTTCACAAGGAGAGCTTTTTCAAGGACCTTTCAGATATTAAGCTCTTTAAAATAAGAGGATCCGTTGGTTCCACCGGTAACCAGAGCTTCCTTACAAACAAATCTCTCACTGTCAACAACTATTATATGAATGACAGGTATACCGACTTTATCGGTGCCTATGCAGCCAATATGGAGAATCCCGATCTTAAGTGGGAGCAAAAGATGGAGTATGATGCAGGTATTGATGCAGAACTGTACGGATTTAACTTTAGGTTTGACGTCTATAAGACTCTTACACAAAATCTTGTTACCAGCTTATCAACAGCACCATCAACCGGCTTCACGAATGTTTCCGAAAACCTAGGTTTTGTTGAGAATAAAGGTGTAGAGGCATATCTATCCTATACCCTGTTCCAGAACAGAAACGGATTCCTCAGGCTTAGCGGATCTTACACAAACAACAAGAATACTATTCTTGAGATTTCTGAAGCTATGAGAACCTACAACGATACCCAGAAGGCTTATGTTAACGACAGGACAGACATTAAATTAAAAACAGGGACTGTAATTCTTTACTATGATGGTCTTCCGATGAACACTATCTGGGCTGTACCGTCATACGGTATCGATCCGGCAACCGGAGTTGAGCTTTTGATTGATAACAACGGAGAAGCAACCTATACCTGGAATGCTGCAGATATGGTTCCTTCAGGAATCTCTGTCCCCAAATGGAGAGGAAATTTTGGGTTTAACGGAGAGTATAAGGGTATCGGAATAAGTGTTACCTGCACATATATGGGAGGAGGCCAGTACTACAACCAGACCCTGGTGGATAAAATTGAGAATATTCTTATTACCAACAATTTTGACAGAAGGGTTCTTACAGAAAGATGGAGCACACCGGGTCAGGAGGCTCAATACAAAATGACTACCGCCTTTAATGTCGGTAGTCAATGGCACTCTGCCTTAGGAAGGTCTCAGAAACCTACTCGTGCAACTCAGCGATTTGTACAGGATCAGAATGAATTAAACATCTCTTCTATAGGCGTTTATTACGACTTTAACAGAAAATGGCTTTCATCTCTAGGATTAGAAAGATTAAAATTTGCAGCTTTTATGAATGATGTCGTAAAATTTTCTACCATCGGAATTGAAAGAGGTACAACCTATCCTTTCGCAAGAACAATTTCCTTCTCAGTTACAGCAACATTCTAAAAGCATTACATTAATTTAAAAAAGGAATTAAAATGAAAGCGAAATTACCGATAATATTATTGATATTTAGTTTGATAATAACATCATCCTGTGAGAACTGGCTGAATGTAAGTTCAAAGACAGATATTGTCAGCGAGGAGATGTTCAGCGATATTACAGGTTTCAATGATGCTGTTGTAGGGGTTTATGTAAAAATGGCAAAACCCGAATTATACGCTCAGGAGATGACCTGGCGTACTGTGGAATTTCTTTCACATCAGTATGCAGAGGTAGCAGGTGCTCCCGACCTGAATGTTCCTAAATTTCTCTGGGAAACAGCACCGCTGCCATCCAAGAGGGAGACAATGTGGCTCGGGATGTACAACGCTATTGCCAATGTTAACCAGATTCTGAAATATCAGGAGCAAAACAGGGATGTTTTTAAGAGCGACTCTTTCACCGATTCATTGATTAAAGGTGAAATGCTTGCACTCAGAGCTTTTCTACACTTTGATGTAATGCGCCTTTTTGGAAAAGGGAACCTGGAAAACAGACCTGAATTAAGAAGCGCAATGACTATCCCCTATGTAACCGATTTCACAAGAATTGCTACTCCTCAGCGCTCATATACAGCTACTCTCGCACTGATGAAACAGGACATACAACAGGCTATTCAGTACCTGGAATGCGACCCGTGCAGAACCAATTCATCTGAATTCAGCACCACTTCTATGTCCAGCAGACGGTTCCGTATGAATTACTGGGCAGCAAAAGCTGTCTATGCAAGAATCCTTATGTGGGAAGGCACTACCGAAAGCAAGGAACTTGCACTGGCTCAGGCTCTTGAAATTATAGGAAATAGTCGTAGTGGTGGAATCGGCACAGGGAACGGAGCTTATTACTCATGGACACCCTCCTCAAGTGTCAATCAGACATACTGGTATACAAGCGATCTGTCTTTCACACAGGAACATCTTTTTACCCTTTGGGTGGAAAAATTCATTGATATCCAGAAAGGTCCGACTGACAGCAGAAGCTGGTTTGACTGTGCCTCTCCCAGCAACCAGTATTCGGTTGTTTATCTTACAGATGCCCGAAGAAATATTATTTACGAAGAAGGAACAGGAATGTTTGACTCAGACTGGAGGGCAAACAAATGCCTGTGGGCAGCAGGTGCCTCTCTTAGAAACTGGACAATTGCCAAGTTCTACAATGTAGCTGATATGGGTACAAACTTCAGTAAAAGGATGCCTATGATAAGAGTGACAGAGATGTACTATATAGCTGCCGAGTGCTTCCTTGCAAAAGGTGACAGGACCAGTGCAGTTGCCTGCCTCAATAAGGTAAGAAACCAAAGAAACATCCCAACATCCTTGAACCTGAGTGCTTCATTGTCTGTGGAGGATATCAGAAACGAGATAACAAAAGAGTATCTTAAGGAGTTTGTAGCAGAAGGTCAACTCTTCTTCTATTATAAACGACTTGGATTTAGCACTATCCTGGATTATTCCGGCGCTATGACTGACTCAGAATATCAGATGCCGATGCCAGACAGTGAAATGATCAATGGCGGAATTCGTGTTAATTAAATAAAATTCAAAATTAATTTAAGATTATGAAAATAATGAATTACAAATTAATACTCAGCATATTGGTATTCAGTGTATTATATGGCTGCGCTAAAGAAGAGGTCCCCTATTTTTCCGGAAAAGACTCTGCAAATTTCTGGTTACACGCTCAGAACCTCTCTCTTTATGGCAAAACACCTGCTGAAATGCCACAGGATACTATAATTATGGATATTGGACTTTCAGGAAGGACGGCTGATTATGACAGATTCGCAACCGCCGTGGCTGTTGAAGACGCTGCAGGAACCGACGAAGAGTCCAAGAAGACAACAGCAGCTCCCGGGACATATGAAATCATTGGAGGAGTAATTCCTGCAAACGAGTTTAACGGAAAATTCAAGGTCGTGCTTAAAAACACCAGCGCTCTGGATAACGATGCCAGTGTTAAACTTCGGATTAAAATGATAGAGACAGATGATTTTACCGTAGGTATCAAAGAAAACAACTACTTTGACATACTTTGGTCACGTACTATTCTAGAACCATCTACATGGGGAGCAATGCAGTACTTCTTCTGTGCAGTTTACAGCACAACCGTTTACAAAATTTTTATGGAAGTTACCGGTCTTAAAGAGTTCTATTACTACGAAGGATTGGTTACTGTGGAAGAGGGTTCTGTAATGGGTACAAAATTCGGGAACAGAGTTCGTGAATTAAGCGCCCAGCAAGGTTCTCCTCTACTCCACGAAGATGGTCAGAATAAAGGACTTCCAATTATTCCAATTTATTAACCATAAAGAAATCATCATGAAAAGAATAATATATTTATTTAGCTTTCTTGCATTTATCGGATCATCTTTGATTTCGTGTGATTTTGAAGACAAAGGCAGTCCAATTCTCGAACCTATGACAGACATAATCATTGACACTACAGGTATTCCGCTTAGTCTAGAAGCTACAAGGCTTGAAGATCTGGTGGTCAACCCTAATGTAAGCCGTGAGGGTGTAAGCGACGATGTCTTTAAATATGAATGGAGAATGACCTTACTGCCAGGATCTGATTTTACTAAATACAAAGTGGTGGGCACAGAGAAAAGCCTCTCATATAATATTGACCTGATACCTGACGCAAATTATTACTCACTTTGGTACAGGGTGACCGACACAACAACAGGCCTTATGTCCAGTATCGTGTGGAGAGTTGTTGTCTCGGCATCTTCGGGTCAGGGCCTTGTGGTTGCAGATTCTCAGGACGGAGTCAACTCAGATCTTTCAGTAATTCAGGACACTCTTTTCACTACCAACTGGGTTCAGAAAGGAACTACAACCAAGCTTCCCACTACTTATAAGAGAAATATTTTCTCACAGACAAACGGGAAGAAATTCACAGGTGTTATTCACTCGATGTTTACTCAGAGACTTTACAGAGAAAGACGCTACACAAATTACATTCACGGAGCATCTGTAAACAACTGCTTTAGAATAAACACACTTGATTACTCAATGGTATTGGAAGGGAGAGAAATGTTCTACGATCCAGATATCGTGCTTAACATTAACCATTACTTCCTCAACGGACCTCAATCGACCTCCGGATCTGCCTGGATAGTGAATTCCGGAAAGATCAGTAACAGAGTCAACGAAGCCAGTACATTTATGTATTACAGAAAATTCAGCGTTGAGGTTCCTGGAGATTACATTGCAAACAAGCATATTGCAGTTCATCCAACTCTTGTTTCAGAGGGTGTATTTTACGATGAGGTTCACGGTAAGTTTTATAAGATAGGAACCAGCCTTAATACAAAAGTAGCAGCTGCCGAAGTTGGGTCAGGATCTTCTCCGTTTAACGGAAGGGATCTTCCGGGATACACTGTACTTGGCGGAGGAGTGGCATCTCCTGAAGTTCGTTTTGTGCTGAAAAAAGATAGCTACTATGGAGTGTTCACATTCACTCAAAATTCAGCCACTACTCCAAGGAGGATGCTTGATATCAGTAATGCACCAGATATTGCAAATGCTGTCAATTTTGTATTCCCTCTTGATGAGGCTGTGATTTACTATGCTACTCCAAGCAAGGTTTATTCAATCCGTATTCCTGACGGAGGTGCCGTTACCTATACAGAGCTTTACACAAGTCCTGAGCCTATTACAAAGCTCGAGATGCTGAGAATGACAGGATATGTAAATGTGCCTTATCACGAGCGCTGTCTGTTGGCAATAACATACAACGGATCAGAAGGCAAAATTACTGCTTTGCCAATTCCTGCCAGTGGTCTTGGACTTGGAATAGTTGACCTTAACAGAAAAGCAACTTTTGGAGGATTCAAACGTATCTCTTCAGTTGCTGTTACTGATTAGTTTTCTTGCTTTGTTCATAAACAGAAGAGGCTGCCCACTATTGATCTGACCCCAGAAAGTTGGACAGCCTCTTTTTATATAATAAATACTGACTCTTCGTAAACAACCTCCAACCTGCACGGATGCATTTTTATAAAGCTATTTCTGCAACTTCTCAATATCTTTTTTAATACTGGTTATCAATGAATTGTAGTATTCAACCTTAGAATTGGAATACTTTAACTTACTATCAGAAGAGATCTCTTTGATACCAAAAATCATCTTTTCCACCAATCCTCTTGAAGCATCACTCAAACCACCCAGGTTTCTCATATTAAGAAAAGATTCAATCTCTTTAATTTTGTTTTCACTGTATAGCCTGGCAATTCTGAGAATCATCGAAGTCTCCTGGTTGTTGCCTTCAAGATATGAAAGATAATTCAACTTGTTAAGCACATCAGCACTGTTTACATCTTTAAGCGTTCCTCTCACATATGACATTGCATAGCTTATAAGACAACTTCTAAGAGCCGCATCAACCCTCTCTTTTGTCAGGGTTTTGTCTGCATCAGATTTTTCCACAAGTACTGTATTAAAAATAACTGACTGGGGATCTGAAAGATTAGGTGAAAGATAAGGCCATAGTTTTTCTGAATATTTGTCTCTGGATGAAAGAGTAGGGAAAATTTCCTCCACAAATTGTTTAACCTCAGCTTTCATATATGCAAACTGTGCAGCTTCAAGATAGGCAAGGGCGTTTGCAAAAGATTTATTTCCTTCATAAACTGCTTTTTTTGCAGCAGGACTTGTGGAAGGATCCTGTGCTTTTTTAACCTTCTCGATAAACACATCGGCTTCTGCACTTCCCAATATCCTATTAATTTCATTTCCCTGAGCGTCCAAAATCAGAAAAGTTGGAAAAGCTCTGATATTATATTTATTCTTAATATCTATCCCTTCACCCTTCTCCATATCAATTTTAATATTCACAAAATTTTTGTTAAAATATTCGCCGACATGTTCCATTGGGAACACCGTATTAGTCATATACTTACATGGCCCGCACCATACAGTGTAGCAATCAACAAATACGATTTTGGGAGCCTTTTTCTTTGCAGCTGCTGCTTTTGCAAGAGCCTGCTGCAGTGTCCCGGTTTCAAAGATGACCCCTTTCGCCTTCTGCTGAGCATTCATCAATATTGATATACATAGGGATAATAAAATAACGGAAATTTTTTTCATAAAAATTAGATTAAAATTTATAATTAGTATATATAAATATAATAAATAGAATGATTTGTTTCCCTTATCCAGCTTAGTTTTGCTACACTTTTACATTTTATATTTCTATCTTCTGGAATAATTTTATACATTTGTGGATATACTTAAAAAATGGGAGGTTATAACTCAAATACCGATCAAAGTTCTTTTTACAAAAAAGATGATTTCATATATGGTATCAACAACCGCTCCGAAGAGTCTTTCAACGCACTTTTTTACGTATATAACCGCCCTCTTGTAAAATTTGCCAACAGATATATAGGCTGCCTTACCGATGCAGAAGATGTAGTTCATGATGTTTTCCTGCAGTTCTGGGAAGGTGAATATACTTTTGCCGATAGAAATGTACTTAAATCCTTCCTTTACACTGTAACAAAAAACAAAGCTATCAATTTCCTCAAAAAGAAGAGTAAGCTTCATTTCGATGTCTCTTTCCTTGAATATGAGTGCAATTATGAAGAACCAAACAATAACTTTTTCCCCATTCACACAGAATTCTGGGCATTCCTTGACTCAGCACTTGGTCAACTTCCTTTTGAATGCAAAAAGATAATGAGGCTTATTGCCAAAGGGCTGGCTACCTCTGAGATAGCACAGAAACTTGGCATTGCTCCAAGCACTGTAAGGGCACAGAAAAGAAGAGGCATAAGTCTGATAAGGGATGATTACAACAATGAGATCGAAAAGGAGCAGAAAATTACAGACCTCTTTCTCCAATACTCCAAGATGAATCGTGATAATAACTCTTCCGGGAAGAAATGAACAGTTATAGTGCCTCTGACGAAACAAAAAGAGGTAACATAAAATAAATTTTTTTCAATTTTTTTCGGGTATTTCCTGTTTTAATTGTATTACTATAGAAGGTCAGTTATTGCCAGCAAATTTGCTTCCGATAGTTCTCGGTTAATAATATTAGGTTAGGTCGTGTTTCTTTTTTAATTGTTAAAATAGCAAATTATATAAAATAGCTGATCATAAGGGGCTGTCTGTAAAGCAGGCAGCCCCTTTTAGTGCAGGAGAGGAACATGTCTGATGTTTAACACCTAAGTGAAAGTGGTTCGGTTTTATCGAGAGGGAAATGTGATATGTCTAAAGTTTCCCACATAAATTTTTCTGTGCTTCACCTGGGAAGTGCCACATGTTAAAGCTCCCCACATCAATGGTTAAGGGTAACAGTCAAAAGTGCCAGGTGTTTGTATCGTCCTGAAAAAAGTTGACAGGTTATTAGTCAATAATAAGTTGGCTGTTCGTTAGTCCTGTCATA
>JALNXR010000060.1 GCA_023230265.1 Bacteroidales bacterium
ATAATATTTATTATATTAAAGGAGTTTGTGATATTTTTTTTTGAATTTTGAATCATAATACTATTTAAAAATAAGTTAACCTATGAAAAGAACAAAAACAATGAGCACTCTGCTGTCAACGCTGGCATTGGCTGTAATGACACTGCTCACGGTAAGTTCCTGCCAGAAAAATGAGATATTTTATGAAGATGTCTCGGGAATTCTCACATGGAGATTCCAGTTACCGGACGGCCGTGTATTTAACTGTGAAGTTGATCAGCCCGGTCAGAAAATCGAGAACAATCAGGACAGTTTGCTGTTCGGCACCTCACAGGAGGTACTTTCCGGGATCATTCCGGTCTTTACTACCACCCTGGGAGCAAAAGTCTTTGTGGATGGAAACGAGATTAAAAGCGGAGAAAGCTCAATTAATCTCACCTCACCCTTAACAATTAAGACTGAATATAACGGTGCGGTAAGGGAATATAACGTAAACGCATTTGTAGAGAAAAAAGATCACAGTCAGACTTCAGGTGCAAAAATTAACACCGATATGAGGATGACAGGGCTTCCCTCCTTTAACTCTTACAGTGCTGCCTGGTTCAATGACAAACTTTACATAATGGGTGCATATTATCCCGGAGGAACCTCAACAACCGCTACTGCCTACTACGAACTCTACTCTTCTCCCGATGGAGGAAAATGGACCAAGGTAGAGACCGCACCCGAAATTATCGGAAGTTTTGGAGTTAAACTTATTGCGCTGAACAACAAGTTATTTGCCATTGGTGGCATGAGAGCTTACGGAAAAGATATCAACGGAGTTGCAAATGAATCCTCGGCAGTATGGAAAATATTCTCCACAACAGACGGAGCTAACTGGACAGATTGCACACCGGGAAGTGTTAATGCGCCCTCAGGAAGAACTTTCCCACAGGTTACCGTACATAATGGTGCATTATATCTCAGAAGGGGAAAAATGTTTGGTTTTGGTATGTGGCAGAACGTCAACCAGTCTACAATCTACAAAACAACAGACGGAACAAACTGGACAATTATCGCACCCAACGCAACTTTGGCAACCAACAGAACAGAGGATGCAATGTTCTCTTTCAACAATAAGCTTTGGATAGCAGGCGGATATGCAAACTGGATAAGTGAGTCAAATGTTAAAAATGACATATGGTATTCCGAAAATGACGGAGTAACCTGGGTTCAGGCCACTGCTGCATCAGGGGAGGACCTTAAACGTTTTGGACACTCTGTGGTATCTTATGGAGGCAAACTCTATATGATAGGAGGAGAAAAAATTGTCGGTTCTGCAAGGGAGGGTATTACATCGGTTCTCACTTCAACAGACGGCATTAACTGGACAAAACTTCCTCTGGATATGCAGCTCCCGGTATCTTTCACTAAGAGAATCTACTCAAACGTATTCATGGGACAAGATGATCTGATCTGGATAATCGGAGGTTTTGCAGGCTCTGCCGGCAACTACTCCATCTCAGGTATAAATATGGATACAAGATATGATGTCTGGACCAAGAGACTCAAATAACCATTCAAAAAGAACAATTATGAAAAAAATTATAATACTGTTTTCACTTCTCCTGGTTTCGGCAATATCTTTTGCACAGGAAAAATTCACTGTATCCGGCAATGTCCGGGATACAGAAGGGGCACCTATCCCCGGGGTATATGTAATGATCAAAAGCACAAATATTGTTGTTGAAACCAACCTTAAAGGAGATTTTTCCATTGAGGTAAGAAAAGGCAACACTCTCCAGTTTACCTATGTGGGTTATGCTTCACAGGAGTACACAGTGAACAATAGCGATAAAATAAACATTGTACTTCTGGAGGATAAGCTTATGCTTACCGAGCTTGTTTTTACAGGTTACTCCACTCAGGAAAGAAGAGATGTTACAGGCTCTGTAGCAACAGTAAGACCTGCTAATCTCAAATCAGCTCTCTCTATAGATAAGATGCTTGCAGGTCAGGCAGCAGGTCTTTTTGTCTCCGGATCATCAGGCGCACTCGGGGCAGCGAACCTGCTTACAATACGCGGGATCAGCTCAATCATGGGAGACAACAATCCTCTCTATGTTATTGACGGTGTTCCGATTTATGGTACAAACCGCAGTGAGAACTCCGCTTCAACCTCAGGAGGTTCAATTCCTGCATACTCTTTTGGAGGAACCAATGTCTCCGGGACAATTACAAACAATCCTGAGCTTAACTATACATTTGAAAAAAATCCGCTCACCACGCTCAATCCTGACGATATTGAATCCATAGAGATACTCAAAGACGCCTTTGCAACTGCAATTTACGGTTCCAGAGGTTCTGCCGGGGTTATACTTATAACTACCAAGAAAGGCTCGAGAGACAGGACGAAAATCGATGTAACCTACAATACATCATTTGAAAATCCTCTCGGTAAGCTCCAGCTTTTAAACGGAGAACAGTATAACCTTATATACTCAATGTACTATCCCAACAGCCCCTTTGTTTCGGAATACAACACAGACTGGATAGACGAGGTAACCAGACAGGCCGTAAGTCATAATTTATCAGCATCAGTGTCAGGGGGAACGGAGAAAACCAACTATTTTGTAAGTGCATCTTTGTCAGATAATCAATCATATATTATCAACAATGATCTCCAGCGTTTCTCAGCCAGAATAAACCTGGATTCCAAAATCAACAAAATAACAACTATCGGAACCAATGTCTCTCTTTCACAGGTAAATAATAATGCTATTTCTGCTCCTACCATTTATTCACTGGCAGCAAGGAAGGCACCAAATCTTCCTGTTTACGGAGAGGACGGGAAATACTTTTACGGGCAGGGAACCAACCCTTACGGCTATACTGAGGCTTACAATCCGGTAGCTACTGCAATGCTTAACAGGGAGGGCTCTCAGGACAACCGTGTTACCGGTAATATATTTCTTGAAATAAGGCCGACAAGCTGGCTCACATTCCGGTCAGAAGCAGGTACAGATATGTACAATGTCAAAACTTCTGTAAGGAAAGCTGATGTTCCCCTTAGTGATGTGGTCGCAAGAAACCAGGCTCAGGAGAGTGTGAGAATGAGCACAAGATTTGTTGTAAATAATACCCTGAATGTTACAAAAGAGTTCAACAAACACTTCTTCCAGGGAATTATCGGACAAAGTTATGAAACCTCAACAGTGTATGCCAACTCAATCTCCGGAAGAAACTTTTTTAGCCCCTACCTGGTAGGAGTGAGTGCAGCACAAACAAGGACAGTAGGCGGTGGCGGTGAGTCAAAATGGGCACTTTTCTCTGCTTTTGCAAGGCTCAATTACCAGTATCAGAGAAAGTACATGGCTGGACTGACCTATCGCACAGATGGCTCATCCAAATATAACAGGGATAACAGATTCATAAACACACCTTCTGTCTCTCTTGGATGGAGAATAGGTGAAGAGAGGTTTATAAAGGATAATGTTTCCTGGATAAACGATCTGAAAATAAGAGGTTCTATGGGATGGTCAAGTAAAGATGCCAATTCCGGATACTACGGAGCTCAGGCAATTTACGGCCTTGTCACCGGTGCAAGTTATAATGGTAACTCTTACCTTTCTATGTCTCAACCTGGGAATACAAACCTTAACTGGGAAAGGACAGTGACTTATGATGCGGGTCTTGATGCCACACTGCTTGACAGAAGAATTGATTTCACTCTTGACTACTACTTTAGGAAGACAACCGATATGCTATTCCCCTCTGACGTTCCTGCTTATACCGGCTACACCAAACAGGACCAGAATATCGGTGACATGTCAAACCAGGGTGTTGAACTAAGAGTCAACTCTTTCAATATCTCCACCGATAACTTCCAGTGGATGACTACCCTTACTTTGTCAAGAAACACAAACAAAATTCTTAAACTCAATTTTGAAGGTAACCAGATAGATCAGCTTAACAGCTCCTTTAAGTACTATGCAGTGGGATACCCTGCAGGTCAGTTCTACCTTCACAAATGGTCAGGTGTAGATCCGGAAACAGGAGATCCGCTCTGGGAATATAAAGACGGAACTATCAGCAAAGTTGCCCCTGCAGCAGATAACGCTACATCTAACGACAATAAATTCATCATGGGTGTAGCCAATCCGGACTTCTACGGAGGTTTTACAAACTCTTTGATCTATAAAGGTATTGAGCTTAACTTCCTCCTTACTTTCTCGTCAGGCGGGAAGATGATCAACAATACAAAGGCACAGCTGATGACATACTCTACTAAAGATGCAAACAACCTGGATGTGGATATTCTCAAATTCTGGCAGATTTACGGTCACAATACCGGAGTCCCCCAACTTAAAAATGCCTCAATAACGGGGAATTATGACTACACTGCTTCAAGTACCATTACCCGTTTTATTGAAGATAACTCATTCATCAGACTTAAAAACCTTGAACTTGCATACTCATTCAGCCCCAAACTGCTTGCCAAAACACGCTTCTTTAACCAGGTGAGAATTTATGCAATTGCAACAAACCTCTTTACAATTACCCGTTATTCGGGTTTGGACCCCGAGGTGAGTGCATTCGGTTCCTCTGCAACCTCATCGGGATATGACAATCTTACTATGCCACAGACAAGAGCATACCAGTTTGGTGTGAAATTGGGCTTTTAATTGCTAAAAATTAAGATTTATGAAACATATAATTAAATCACTGATAATATTTATCGCTGCAGCATCTGTAATCTCCTGCGAGCTTGATCTTGCACCGGAGAATATAATGGTAGATGAAACCACCTATAAAGATTCCAAAACTGCAGAAGCAGCACTTATTGGTGCTTACACCAGGCTCAATTCCGGATTTTCGGGTGCTCCCACAGGAGTGAACAATTATGCCAATACAGGATACATGCTACTCTATTCAGATATTGGAACTCCGACCCTGACATCAAGACAAAACTCAGGTCTGATCAATATGGAGACCTCTGCTTACAACACTTCTGATCATGAGAGTTTTATCCTGTCTATATGGATGACTCTCTACAACGCAATAGACTATGCCAACAATATCATCATAAATGTCAACAAGTACGGAGACTATGGCGATTCTCTCATGAATCAGCACATTGCCGAGGCAAAATTCATCAGGGCGTATGAATACCTGCTGCTGCTCCAGGCGTTTGGAGATGGTGCTTTGACAGGGGATATGAACGGTCTTGGTCTTATACTCAGACTTACACCATATGACGGCTACAATCCGGAGGATATTCAGGCAAGAGCCACAGTGGGAGATACTTATCAGCAGATAATAAACGATCTTCAGGAGGCATTGCCATTCCTGCCAAATGTGAGCGCAACCAATCTTACTTCAAGAACCAGGGCATCCAAAACCGCTGCCTTTGCTCTGCTCTCAAGGGTTCATCTCTATAAAGGATCTTACAGTAACAATACTGCTGACATTCAACTTGCTGCAGATTACGCCGATTCGGTGCTTAAGAATACTCAAAACTACATTTTTTCAACCTCATACACCCATCACACCTCATGGCTGTTTCCTCTGAATCCATCAGGCGCAGAGACCAATTCTGCAAACTACAGCGATGAAGTTCTTCTGCTTGCACCACATTATACAAACGCTAACAACTATGCCAACGGTGTTGGAGGAAGTTTCTTTAACAAAACATACTTTAGTGTAGATGAGTCATTTGTTTCTCTATACGAAACTGGCGACAGGAGAGGTTATTTTGATCCCTCTACCGGAACAGCCTGTTTGATATGGAATGGAAGCGACAACTACTATCCTACAGAAAAGACCTCTTATAAATACAACAACAGCGGTGGTTACAACAATGTATTGCTGATCAGATTGTCAGAGGTTAAACTAACAAGAGCAGAGGCTCTTGCAAGACTTGAGGGTATCAACGACGAGTCAATCACTCATCTTAACGATATTTACAGAAAGGCGTTCCAGAGTAAACCTGCCGCTTATACTTCAGCAAGTTTTGCAAATGCTCAGCAGCTGATTGACAGAATTCTTGTTGAGAGAATGAAAGAGCTTGCTTTTGAGGGGCATACAAGATGGGACCTTATCAGGACCGGAAGACCGTTAAGAAATACCTCGCTCACAAATGACAGGAAGATACTCCCCATTCCCAATTATGATGTGAATATCTCTTACGGAGTGATAGTCCAGAACAAAGGCTACAGATAAAAAAAGCGACGTAAACTATTGCCTCCGGGTAAGTGCAAACTGCATTTATCCGTAAATGCAAAATACAATTACCCGGAGGAATTACAAGTATTTTCATATTAATTTAAGGAATAACAATAACTAAATGACAAAAGCGTTTCTTACAATGGTAATCTCTGTGCTGCCCTTTATCGGGGCAGCCCAGAGCTTTACAACACTTACATTTGAACAGGCCAGAGAAAAGGCTGCAAAAGAGAATAAGATCATCCTTGTGGATGTGGCTAACAGTTCCCGGCAGAATGCAGAGAAGATGAAAATGGAGAAGGAGCTTTCTGAGAGGAAAGAGGTGAAAGAGATGACCGAAAAGAGCATTGTGGCTGTAAGGGTAGATATGGGAACTCCTCAGGGAAAGGAATTTGCACCCCTGCTCCAGATGAATATGTATCCTACTTATGCGTTTCTTATGCCCAATGGAGATCTCCTGGGAGTGGTCTCTCCTTATTTACTGATGAAAAATCAGGAGCTATTCCTTGAAAAGGCAACCCAATTCCTTAACTCAGCAGCAGAAAAGAGGAGAAATACAAGAGAGATTGAATTCATGGATATCTCCTTTGATGAGGCTCTTAAAATTGCACAGAGTGAGGGGAAACTCGTATTTGTGGATGCAATCACAGAAAACTGCCAGCCCTGTATGATGATGGCCAGAAATGTATTCACACTGGACAAAGTTGCAGATTTTTACAATAAAAACTTTGTAAACCTTAAACTGAATCTGGGTACAGAATACACAGACCTTGCTAAGAGATACAACACCTTTGCTTATCCAACTTATCTTTTTATCAATTCTCAGGGAGAACTGGTCCATATGGAATCGGGTTTCACCCCTGCAGATGAGTTTATTGAATACGGGGAAAAGGCTTTGGCTAAGGCTAATATAATATTTGAAGAGGGTAGCTGGAGCGAAATCGTGGCAAAGTCAAAAAGAGAGAACAAACCGATATTTCTGGATTGTTATACAACCTGGTGCGGCCCCTGCAAGATGATGGCAAGCACTGTGTTTACCAATCCCAAAGTAGCAGAATACTTCAATGCCACATTCATAAATGCAAAATTCGATATGGAAAAGGGTGAAGGCATTGAACTTAAGGATAAATTCCAGATAGGAGCCTATCCCACATACATCTATATATCTCCCGGGGGTGAAGTGCTCAACAGACTTGTAGGAAGCATGCCTGCAGATGATTTTTTAGAAAAGAGTAAAAACAGCCTCAAAGAGACCAATCTTCTGAATATGCAAAAGAGATATGTATCCGGCGAACGCTCACAATCCTTTCTGGTTGATTATCTTACCCTTTTGGAACAGGCCTATCTGAAAAATGATTCGAGAACAGTTGCATCTGAAATTTTAAGTCAGCTGAAACCTTCTGACATTGAGCAACCGCAGTATTTCAGATTATTTATGAATTATCTTGATGATGTGGATTCTGAGTTATTCAAATATGTTTACACCAACAGAGACCGTTTTATTGCACAATCCAGACCTGCAGGTGCTTTTGAGCAGAAGCTCAGGAGCGTGTGGGAGACAGGTTCCAGAAGATATATAAAAGGTGAAGGAAAACAGGCTGTAATTGACAACAAAGGATTTAAAAAGTATGTAAAAAGGATGAAGCAGGAGGGAGTTGCCGATTACAGGATTATAGAGGAGGATGCAAAGATGCACAATGCAAAGGTGTCGGGTGACTGGAAGAGTTATTATGCATTAGTGAATCAGAAGGTAAAAAGAGAGACACTGGAAAATCTGCCCGAACATCAGATTCTAACCTGGTCTGCAACAATAGAAAAGGATTGCCGGGAGACAACTATAAGAAAAGGTATGGCTGCGATTCTGGAACAGGCAATCCCGCTTCTGGAGGCCAAAGAGCAGAAAAGAAAGGAGATGGTGGCAAAATCAGGTGGAATGATGGCCATGAGCATGATCAACTATCCCAAAGAGTTTAGAAGATTACTGGATTTGCTTAAAAACAATTAAATGAAGAGAAATACAATTATACTAACACTTACACTGTTTTTCTGCACTTTCATCTATTCTGGGTTAACTGCACAAACTCTTATTGTTCAGAAAAGGACAATTAATATCAAAGGTCATGTGCAGTTTGATGAGCCGATGGCCAAAATGCAGATCATCAAATGGGAGGGAAACGAAAAAAAAATATTGGCAGAGTTTGATACAGATGGCTCAAATAACTTCAGCTACGATCTTGAAGTTAATGAACCCGGGCTGTACACTCTAGACTGCAAAAGGTGGGAACAAATTAATTTCTGGGCTGAGGATGAGGATGTGGAGATCAATTTCCGAGGTGCTGACACTGCCAGAATAAAAATCAAGAATCCCCCTTTTCATCTGATCAAGGGTGGACCCAAAAATGAAGTGATAAACCATCTGAACTTTATTTCTTACCGTAATTACCAGGGTTCCATTGCCTCATCGCAGATAGCCTACAAGACTGCATTTGCGAATGACAGTGCAAAGCAGTTCCTGACATCGGGTTTCTATAATTACTTTAGTTCTGATTCCAGGGAGAGGATCCGTCTTCTGGCAGATATGTACTTTGACAGAGAGAGTGCAGTGGCACTACTCCCATACCTCAGTCAGAAAGGTGATAAAGAGAGGATAGAGAAAATATACAATGCGATAAATTCCAGACATCCCGGCTATCCTCCACTTGTCAACTTTTTTAAAGATCAAAAAGAGAGTGAAAGTCTTTCAAAAGCTGTTTCCATAGGGTCTCTGGCACCCGGTTTTGAATACCCGGATCCTGACGGAAAGAAATTAGGACCAGAAAATTTTAGAGGAAAAATTCTTCTGATTGATTTTTGGGCATCCTGGTGCGGACCGTGCAGAGCAGAGATACCAAATCTTAAAAAAGCGTACATAGGATTTAAAGAGAAAGGTGTGGAGTTCTTGAGTGTCTCAATAGACAAGGGAGCTGCCGAATGGAAAAAAGCATTGGGACAGGAACAAATGGAATGGCCACAGATACTGGCAACTAACGCAGGAGCTGAGATTACAAAACTCTATCAGTTTTCCGGAATTCCTTTTATTATTCTTCTGGACAGGGAGGGGAAAATTGTTGCGAAAAACCTCAGGGGAGAGAAGCTGATTGAGGCAATTGAAGCTCTTCTTTCCAAAGAGAAGTAAACTTTGGCAGAATTATTGCAGTTAGGGGAAAGTTATTTTTTTCCCCTATTTATTATATATTTGGAGCAAATTTTTAAAACATGTCAAGGAAAGCTATTAAAATCACAATTCTACTTCTGTTCACAACAGTTGTATCTTATGCCCAGATGGTCAATCCGGTTAAATGGAAAATCGAGTACAGAGAGAGTGGCAAAAACCTTTATGATCTGATCTTTACAGCAACTATCGAGCCGTCATGGCATCTTTATGATCTTGGTCCTTATGAAGACGGGCCAAATCCTACCCAGTTCTATTTTGACGAAAGTAAAACATACAAAAAGAGCGGGAATGTAAAGATGCTCATCAAACCCAAGAGGGAATTTGATGAAATGTTTCAGATGGAAATAGGATATTTTCTGGAAAAAGCTCAGTTCTCCCAGACAATTGAAGTTCTCTCAAAAGACTCGGTGGTTGTCAAAGGGTATGTTGAGTGGATGGTTTGTGATGACGGTTCATGTCTTCCTCCAACAGAGCATGAATTTGCGGTAAAACTACCGGGAGCAA
>JALNXR010000072.1 GCA_023230265.1 Bacteroidales bacterium
GGCTATTATAGCAACGGAGGAGAAAACTACCGCCACTCTATTCGCGATTACTATGTAAGTCAAGGAAGCGAATATCATCGGATATACGATAATGTTCACGAAATAAACGGCGGACAAAAAAGAACCTATTTAACACCCGAATTATTCATCGATTGGTTAGATACTGGGTATTACACCGAAGTTTATAATGACGGACCGATGGTCGATGACATCAATGTCACATCTTTGGCGGGAATTCTTGCCTATCGCAACTTTACCTTCTTTTTTTCAGGCGACCTTCAAGATAACCCTAGCGGATATGGCGGCACCGGCGGAATTGGCGAAACGAATTTAGTAAGCCTCAATAGCGCTGATAGCGAAGTGTTTCATGAAGTGACGATGATGAAAGCCGCTCACCACGCCTCATCCAAGGCGAATAACGATATTCTCCTGAATGTCTTAGAACCGAAATTAGTGACGATTTCGGCTGGTGCCCCATCGCCAGAGACGACATCTAACGGCAAGACGGGAGTATGCGCCGGTCACCCTCACATTCAAGCTCTTTTGCGATTCTTAACGAAAGGAGCTAAGCGAGTCGCTCCCCTCGTATATTTAAACTTCATCAATGGCACAACTTCGTTTGTGACCGACGGTTTAGGTAAAATCTACATGAAAGGCTCGCCCCTAAAAATGTCTTATTATGGCACCTCGCAAGATGATGTCATCAGTCAAAGCTATGGATCGATCACCGATATATTCCACGACATTCGCAACTCGGAATGGGGAAGAGTGTGCCACAGCCTTTAAGCGCCCACATGTTTGTTAACAAACGGAACCTTCAATGCTATAATGCTACCGAGTTAGCCGTCTGATATGCGTTAGAAGAAAGGTTAACTATCTCAGGAATAAAAAATTGGCACATTACTTGTCGCTTATTATCGCCCTAGTTGTCGCTCTAGCAGGAAGTTTGGCTACTTTCTTTTTCGCTCGCCACAAGGATTTTTCTCTTGGAAAGAAAATATTTTCTTTTGCTCTCATCGTCGTTTTTATCGCTCGCTACATTTCATACGACGATCAGATTCTCAATATCGTGAGCCTCGCTAGCGGCCCCTTTACCCCAGCGATTAATTTCTTTGCTTATTTTGGCATTTGGCTCGAGTTGACCCTCGTCGTCTTGCTCATGCTTTACCCTTTTTTCAAGGTTCGCATCTTGACCAATCTCATCAAATTCGTCTTGACTCCGGGTTTTGTTCTCTATCTCGGATTTTCTTATTATAGCGTCTACCTGCAACTCATCGGAAATACCGGCAATCTCTTCTCACTCTCTTTTCAAAGCGCGATGTTCGCCGTCGAAATCGCCGCGGTGGCGTATGGCCTCTTTCTTGTCTGGCGCGATGATTACTCAATAAAATTGAGCAAAAAAGATATCGTCAGCCTCTTGATTGCCATCATCCCCGTCTTGCTAGCCTCACTTCCGATTTACGGGCCGCAATTTGTCATCGGAAATGTCAACGCTCGCTATGAAGTGATCGACATCTCCTTTGCTCACCGCCTCTTCATCTACGGTTCGATCATCATTCCTTTTATCTTGTATTTTTCTTTAAAAAAGAAAGACGAAGAGTTTATCCGCTTTGCGATGGTCTATTTAAGCGTCGCGACCATGATTACTTTTTCTCGCGTCTTTTACTATCAGAATTTTTTTGAACCTTGGACATGGCCAATTCACCTTTGTAACACTGCGATGTATATCATTCCCCTAGTGTTAATTTTTCGCCTCGACAAACTTTTCTACTTCACATATTTTATCAATGTCTTCGGAGCCTTGATGGCCATGCTGATGCCCAACTATTCGGCATCCACAAACTTGACGAGCTGGGTCATCATTCAGTTCTGGTACAACCACTCTTTGGCTTTTTTCATGCCTCTTTTGCTCGTGGCGCTTAAACTGTTTCCCCGCCCAAAGATGAAGCAGATGTACTACTCCCTGATCGCTTTTTCCGGGTATTTTCTGCTCGTCATGGTTCTTAATGTGTGGTTCAGCAACTATGCCGCGACTGACTTCTTCTTTATCAACAGCGACTTCATCGTGGATAAATTAGGCCGCTGGGCAGAGAATATTTTTAATATTTCATTTAGTTTTAACATCGGGGCGCTAACTTTCGAATTTCACCCTGTCTACCAAGCTCTCTTTTTGCTGGTATATGTCGGTGTCTCCTTTGCGATGTGGTTCGTCTATAGCCTCGGTTTCAGCATAGCTGATTCTCTCGGCGATTTGCGAATGCGCCAGAAAAGAATCAAACTCGACAAATTCGCTTTGTTGGCAGCTTTAAATGGAAGGGGGCTCGATGAACCCATGGAACAAAACACAGGAGTTAGGTTAGAACTTAAAAACTTTTCAAAACGCTATGGCAGAAACAAAGATTTTGCGGTCAGAGACGCCTCATTAATCGTCAACGGCGGCGAGATTTTTGGTTTTCTTGGCCCTAATGGAGCGGGCAAATCTACCACCATCAAGTCAATTGTCGGCATTCAGACGATTACCGAAGGTTCGATTTCCATCTGCGGATACGATGTCGAGAAGCAACCGGTCATGGCCAAGCGCCTCATCGGTTATGTTCCTGACCACTATGCCCTCTATGAAAAGTTGACTGCTCGCGAATACGTCAACTATATCGCCGACATTTACGGCGTTACATCCGAGGAGCGCCAGGAGCGCATTCCTCACTATGTGAACCTTTTTCACCTCGAAGAGGCGTTTGACAATCAAATCAAGACTTTCTCGCACGGCATGAAACAGAAAGTGACGATTATCGCCGCTCTCGTCCACGAACCGAAATTGTGGCTTCTCGATGAGCCGTTGACCGGTCTTGATCCCGATAGTATTTACCAAGTAAAAGAATGCATGCGACAGCACGCCGCCAAAGGCAATATCGTCATGTTTTCAAGCCACATCATCGATGTCGTCGAAAATCTCTGCCAGAGAATCGCCGTCATCAAAAAAGGTCATCTGTTCGCACCGATGACGATCAAGGAAGTTCACGAGCAAGGAACGCTCGAAGAATACTATTTAAAGATGGCGATTCACGAAGCGACGCCAGAGCTCAAAGAGGATAAGGAAACGGCCTAGGATTTAAGATGAACGACATTAAGACACTGGTAATAATGCAGTTGAAAGATAAACTTGACCTCGGGTTTATCAAAGATAAAGCGCAATTGATACGCAAAATTGTCTTTTTCGTCCTCCGTTTTATTATCGTCGCTGGCATCGCATACGTTCTTTTCTATGTCTCGTCTTTTTTGCGCATCTTTCACAATTCACCTTTTATCCCCACTTCAGTGATGACGATGCTCCTGACAATTATGCTCGTCATCTCGACTTTCGCCTGCACGAGCGAGCTCATTAAATCCCTTTACATGGCCGAGGATAATCAAGTCCTCGTCACCTATCCGATCTCGGCGAATCGCATTTTCTTATCAAAGATTATTGTCTTCTATCTCTATGAGGTGTATAAAAACTTTACTTTTTCGCTGCCAATTTTTATCGCTTATGGGATGATTTCACCAGTTAATTGGTTTTTCTATATTTGGGTTTTCATCTCCTTTTTCGTCGTATCGATGATACCAGTCGTCTTAGGGGTCGTCCTGTCGATTCCCGGGTTTTTCATCACTCGCTTCTTCGCTCACTATCAAATCCTTAAAATCATTGTTTTCATCGCCATCCTCTCTGGCTTCATCTACCTGCTGGTGAGGCTGATATTATTGATTCCGGCCGAGATCAACATCCTCCACTATTGGGGGCCGATCAAGGTGTTGCTAAGCGACGTCACAAACGTGTTTCAAAACTATTTTAAGGCCGTGTATTACGTGGTGATAATGGTCGTCGGAAAGTACGATATCACGATGAAATACACATATTTAAATAATGAAGTTTGGCTCGTCTTATTATGTCTTGTCGGCATCTTGGCGGCGCTCTTCATGGCGGCTTACTTCCTGGCTCGTTTCATCTTTGTAAAGATGACAAGCACTAGTTTTGAATATGAAAAGCGCTTTAGGCTCAAGGCTTTACTGAATCGCCGCCTCCCGACTTTTTTGTCCTTCGTCCGCAAAGAGATTCGACTTCTTTTCCGCACTGGTCAATTCACGGCAAATTTCATCGCCACATATATTTCGATTCCTTTGTTTATCTTGCTCATCAATCAGATTTTTTCCTCGATGGACTTATACCCAAACGGCCAGTTTGCGGTTCAAGCTTTTAACATACTGATCATCATGCTTCCGCTTCTCGCTTCCAACAGCACAATTGCTACGATTTATTCCAAGGAAGGACGAACGGCTTACATGAAACGCACCAAGCCGGTGGAAATCGTTTTCCCTCTTTTTGCTAAGCTCATCCCCAATATCGTGTTCTCTGTCGCTTCGCTCCTCGCCTCTTTGTATATTTTCAACGCTCACATGCACTATCTCTCCAGCAACATCATCTTGCTTGCCGTCGCTCTGGTATTGATCCAAGTGGGGCACATTTTATTCTGCGCCCTCCTCGATTTGATGAACCCTCAAAACGAGCAATACGCCACTGCCGGCGAACAAATCAGCAATCCAAACGAGATCAAAGCGACTGTCTTCGCCTTCATCACTTCGTTTTTAGTCGCTCTCATCACGCTCGGATTATTAGTTGAAGAGCAATTCATGCCCTATCAGTCGTTCAACTATGCCTTTTTGAAGATTCTCCTCCTCAGCGCCGCATTCTTCGGGGTAGCCATCTATATGTTTGTCGCAAAAATCAAAGCGTATTATTACGATAGGATCAATTAAGATGAAAAAGTCAGTCATTCTCATAATCAGCACTCTGTCGCTAGTGGCCATCATCCTCATCGGCCTCCTCTTTCAGCGCGCAGAGGTATACAACGAAACCATTTATGTCCAAAAAGTCGTGTGCACGAGCATTCGCATCGGCGACGACTACTATGACACTTTTTGGAATGAGCGAAGCCAACGCTACTTGGTCGAAAATCCCGAGGAGCCCGAAAAGGAAGCACCGCTGCTTTTTATCGATCAGCTGACTATTGACGTCATCTATGAAATTCAACCGATGGACGCCTCGACGCAAACCGTGACTTTTTCGACTAATTCCGATGTTTCCATCGCCTCAATAGAAGAGGCGACCGGGCGCATCGTCTTTTACAAACCAGGCATCGCGACTTTTACCATCACCGCAAACGATAATAACAACGAATCGGCAAAACTGAAAATTCGCACCAAAACACTTGATGGTTAATTTTTTTTCACTAAGTGGTAAAATATCATTTGGCACGGACTAAGGTGCTGTCAACAAGAAATATTCTTGAAAGGAAAAATCAAAATGAGAAAAGGCGTTCTTATTCTACCCCTTATCGTCGTCTCTCTCGCTGGATGCGATCCGGTCACTACCGACAGCGGCAGCAGCGACACCAGCGGTTTGGGAGCACTTCTGAACATCGAGGTCGTTTCCGGACTTAAAGAAGAATACGTCCAGTATGAAATCGTCGATCAAAACGAAGTTATGGTCCTCGCCGAATACGAAAACGGATTTGAAAACGTCGGTGGCGATCAATTGACATTTGATCCGGGAATTCTCGACACTTCCGAAATTGGAAACTTTGATATCTCAATCTCATTATTGGATAAGACGGTTGAATGGAGTTACGAAGTGTTTGAAAACACCGGCATCGAAGGCATCGAAATTCCGGATTCAGTCAAAAACTACAATAACAATATTAAAGAGCAGAGCGAGGGCAACAAGCGCAAAGAATTCATGGATCGCGGACAAGGCTATTTTGTCGGCGATGACAATCCCTTCGTTTTTGTTCCTGTCATCTTCACCTATATCGATGACGAAGAATTGTTCGTCTACGGTTATCACAGCGTGTCGACCATCGATGAAAAACGCGGAGACGAATGGGTCCGCTTGGCGGCTGAAGGCGAGATAAGCGAAGTTGTCGCCATCGACGAATACGCCTCTTCATATGATTTCACCGAAGCGGCGATCGGCAAGTCTTATCGGCTGACCGTCAGACCTGCCGGAGAGCAATATGCTCTCGGCGATCAATTTGTCGTGTCGTTTGAGTTTACCGTCTGCGAAGGCTTTAACGTTTTTGATCAAGATGATTTATCGCACTTCGACAACGTCAATAGCTTATGGACGAACTACCGTACCGAAAAGGGCTGGGAAGTTCAAGATATCGACGGCCTGATTTTGCACAATGACATTAAAGTCAAAGCTTCGAACATACCAACCGGTTTCTTCTACTCCGAAGGCGATAGCGAAGTATCGAGTGGCGATGCCGACTACGACCGCGTCATCGGTTCGCTACGCGACAATGTCAATCTATATCACCGCGACATCGCTCCCGGGGAGGATTTTGTCTTCAATGGCAACTACTTCACGATCAATTATTCGACTTTGCCTTATGTCGTCAGAGAGTCTGGAAGAATTGATGCTTTGCCAGGATCGGTTATCTCGCATGCGACTCTCATAAAGGCGGGATACAATCGCACAGACGCCGACTTGGGCGATTACACCATGAAGAATCTCCGCATCATCGGCAACGCCAACCGCACTGAAGAAGGAGAAAAATCAGGCGGGGCCATCTTTACGAAACTTTTGAGCGTCGATTCGCATCTTTACAACCTCATCGGCACACAGTGCTTCACATTTATTCTCACTGAGCTCGCGGGACCCAACCCAATTATTGAAAAGACGCGTGGTTACGACTCGTTTAGCAGCATGCTATATAACTGGGGGACGAGCAATCTGCAAATTATAGATTCCGAATTCATCGGCGCCGGTGGCCCAATTATTATCGCTGACCATGTTTCTCCGGAAGCTGATGGTTCGGGAGGTAATCCTTCGGGAACATATTTCATAAATACGAAATTGGAATCAATCGTGACCGGTGGCGAAAACTGGTTCAAACTTGTACACGCTGATGCCGCTGTCACCGATATCGTTAATTTGGGTGAAGACGTAATTGCTCAATATGGAACGAATTCCATCACTAAATTAATAAATATTAATGGCACTGACGTCGCCCACTTTAATCTCATTGGAGTCGTCAAAAATGGTGCCGCTTCCGAACCCTCTTCAGAAAAAATCAGAGGAGTCATATCAATTGATGACGGGGTGGATCTTGATTTAAATGGTCCTTTTATAACCAATCCAGGACTTGTGGAAAATTTCCCTCCAGCCATGCCGCGCTTCCAATCGAGCAATGGCGAAATGGCACTAACCGAAGGCACAATCCTACTTAATCCCTTAGGCCAGCCAATTCCCAAATATTCCGAAACGCAAACCAACTATTTCACCGGTCCATACCTTAATATGTATGTGAGCGTCGGAACGGCACCGACTGATTTTACTGCTGGTTATATGGGTTTGGTGTTCGGCCTTCAAGAAAGATAACGGCCGACACTGCAACATTCGACATCATAGCATCAAAAAACGGAGCTCTTAAATAAAACGTGGAAAAACGTGGAATGATAGCTCCAACCCACGAAATCTCTTAAATTAAACGTGGAGAGGGTATGAAAGCAATTTCGTACCCTTTTTATATGGGCTTTTTCCATAAGTCATGATGAGCATAGCCCGTTTTCTAAACCGTTCGAAATTATGGTATCCGTAAGCTGATTTGATGATTGTTTTTAGCTGATTATTCAGGCTTTCAGCGATGACGTTTGTGTACTTCATTTGCCTTTGGCCTTTGGCGAGGCCATTCGCGATTTCGTTTCGCCATCGATGATAGGTCTTAGCGACCGTTTTTAAGATATCCGAAGTAGTGGCGTAAAGGCGACTCACAAGGCGATTAATAAAATTGACGGCCTCTTCAAAACTATAATAGTGATTCGCATAGCTAAACAGCTCTTGAAGAATCGCATATCCCGACCATAGATCCGAATCGAGCTTTAAACATTCCAATATCAGGTCGTCATAGTGAAAAACTTCGCCGGTTTTCGCATAGGTATAAAATTTATCGGGGACTTTGCTTGATCGACATATAAAGTACTTCCAGTGCGCTTTCATAAAATTATAGGCAAGGCCGCCTTTCTTTGCTTTCGTGTTCATCGCCTTTGTCCTCAGGCGGTTGACGGCATTGGTAAGCTGCGCGATGACATGGAATAAATCGACGACGTGCACGGCCCTTTCGAAGTAGCGGCTTCTGACACTTTCGTAAGCGTCATACATATCGGAGATAAAAACTTTAACTATGTTAAGCTCGTTAGGATTAATCGATCCAAAATATTCCCTTAAATAAGCCATCTGACGGTTTTTGATAATATCGACGATTTCACCCTTTTCAAAGTCAGTCAGAACACAGACAAACTTTTGATTGATCTCCTCCGAGAAGCGAATCTCATCGATGCATAGAACACGCGGCATCTTTAAACGCGGGACGAACTTCACTTTCTCATCGAAAAGCTGGACGATTCTCCCGTTCGAAAGATGGTATTTATTCGCGATGTCTTGAAAGGTGAGTTTCCTGGCGAAATCAGAATAGATGAGCTGCTTGATTTGCTCGGTGTTTTTGTCATAGCGATTGACACCTTTAATCTCTGGAGTGAAGGTCTTATGACAGACCCGGCATTTAAAGCGGACCTTTTTAATGCGTATCGTGTCTTGAATCTCGTTATTTTCGGAACAGCCGATCTCGACAAAAGCATAATCGTTAATATAGGCCTTGTCGGCGTGACAGTATGGGCATTCTCTTTGGTCGGTTCTCTGTTCGATTTCGTAGATGAAACCTTTCTCGGTTTTAATCGGATCAAAGGGGATGTTCTTAAAGTTGTTGTTCTTAAAGTTGTTCGGAT
>JALNXR010000061.1 GCA_023230265.1 Bacteroidales bacterium
CGCTTCGGCTACTTTGGATGAAAAGTGCACATCGGCAATAAGCGGGGTTGATACCCCCATACCAATAAGCTCTCTTTTGATCTCACCAAGTGCCTCAACCTCCCTGATACCCTGTGTCGTAAGCCTTATTAGAGCGGCTCCGGCTGCTGAGAGACTCCTGCACTGCTCAACACTCTTTTCTATATCAAGGGTTGAAGTGTTACACATGGTCTGAACTACCACTCTCTCCCCGTTTCCGATCAGTACGTCTCCTGCATTTACTACAATCTTTTTCATAGACTATTAAAGGTGAACATACAATGCAACACTAAGCAAAATCTGATAGGGGTTTGTGAACACGAGATCTGTCTGGCTGTAGCGTTTTGTATCAAACATATAGGATAATGAGTAATGGTAATTGGACTCCAGGTGTATTTCAAAAGGTTTTAAATGAAGTCCAAGACCACCCCCGGCCAGAAATCCGTAATCCAACCGGTAATCATCATCAGCAAAGCCACTTACACTTTTACACCTGTACCCTCCAAAGCAACCCAGATTAATCAGAAGTCTCATCTTCCAGAAATCAAGATGGAACTGTGAGGTGAGAGGGACCTTTACAAGTGTATAGTCATACCTTTGTTCATTAAGAATATATCCCTGCTCCTCGTATGATAAGGCAGCCTGAAAACCTGCGTTAGGTATTGCTTTCCAGATATCGTGATAGTAGGTGTATACAAGGGAGAAGTTCTTTTTTGTGTTTACCTGGCCAATTTCGCTTCTGTTGGATATGCTCATACTGCTGAGGTTAAAAGCAGTTTTTAAACCAATCATGTGCTCTCCGGTCTGACCCTTTGCAGTTATGCTGAGTATCATAAAAAGAAGAAGCAGGTGAAATAATCTGATTTTCATTTGAAAATTTCTTTAAGATCAATGCTCTGAATCAATTCCATTCCCTCTTTAAACTCAATCAGGGGAGAACCTACCGGCAAAGAGTAGAGTCTTACCTTCTCCGGCTGTTTTTTTTGCAGTATGCTGCCGGTGTCAATCACTCCGTTGCCATTCAGATCCTCGGTAATCCTGATGTTGTATTTTCCAGGTTTTATATAGGGGAAAACAATTGAGGTATCCCTTTCAATTCTATGACCTCTGAAAACCTCATTCCTGGTCTGGTTGGTTAATTCCACAAGGTAAGATCCCGAAACTCCGGATATATCCAGAGTCAGTTTGGCCAGACGGTCACTGTTAGGGAGAGAGACCACACTCTCCAGTGAATCATTGGTAAAAAGATAGAGATCCTTAAAAGCAGCTTTTTTTACCGATAATTTGTAGTCGTAACCTTGCTGAATCTGGTTTTCGGGACGCAGATAATATCTGGTCAGATCGAGAGTATCCCTTTCAAAACTGTACTTCTCTTTACTCTTTATCCCTCTGGGGCTCTTGGATTCGAGCATGACAGAGTCAAGATTCATTACCACAGGGGGAGCAGGAAAAATAAATACAAAACCTCTCTGCTCAATCAAATCTCCGCTTGCCTCGATCTTAAGCTTCATTAGGTCTGTTCGTGGCAGATCAACTCCTCTGGCTGCCTCCTCTCTTCTGGTTTGAGCAACCGGTTTCTCCCTTTTTGCGATGAATTTTAACTCCTCTCTTTCCAGTGCCGGATTTCCCAAACTGTCACTCTTGTAATACTTTAAATCAAAGTACAAAGTGTCAGGCACTCTGTATAAAGTATCTGCTATCCAGAGCGCAAGACTGTCCCTGGCAATATTAAACTGTCTGAGGACTCCGGATGAATCCAATTCCCTGAAACCCATAGAATCAATTTTAACGTCAGGGGCGCCAAATTTTATGTAGCAAAATCTTCTCCCGGGTCTCTTGCTCTCTCTTACAAACTGTACGGCAGATTTTTCCCTGAAAAGATATAATACTGTTTCAGACGGCCTTGCAAGTGCTTTTGTAGTATCTTTCATATCTACGAACAGCAGCTCCTGACTCTCTTTTCTCATAACAGAAGTGGGTACGGCAAGAGAATCTCTAAAGGCAACCAGTTCATTATCAGGATCAAAAAGATTGTTGCCATTCTCATCTTTAAATGCAAACACCTGATAAGGTATTGATTTTAAGTTTCTGACAACAAAATATCCCCATTTGTCACTTTTGGACATTGCATCCGGGAACCTGTTATATACCGCAGAATCTGACATATCCGAATAATAGCCAACTGTAACATCCTCTGCAGGCAGAAGTGTCCGGCAGTCCAGAACGACACCGGACTGCATCAGAGAGTCTGTTGTACTCCCGGTAGAGAATACAAATACATAGGGATAAAACTGGTTGCCCTCGTTGTTATCAGTTATGGATGAGCCAAAATGGAGTGAGTAGGTTATGTTACTGTCAAGTTTTTCAGGAAAAGAGACAATAAGGCTTTTTCCTCTGATTTTTGTCTCCACCCTCTTTTTTAATGGAGGAGACAGGAATATGTTTTTAACAGGATCCTTAAGCAGCACATATTCATCAAATTTTAATTCGACACTCCCTTTTTGAAGTGGGAAAGCAACAACATTTGAATCCGGAATTACCTTAATCAGAACAGGAGGGATTGTGTCCCTGGGGCCACCCGAAGGAGGCGCGGAGGTATTGGCACAGGAACCGGTACCAAATATGACAATAATGAGTATCAGAAACAGAACTGCAAGTCTATTTTTCATTGCCTGTGTTTTCATTTATATCTAAAATATCAGCTCTTGAAACAGTCATAATACCCTTAACCTGACCAAGGGTTCTGATTATTTCTTCAAGATCCTCAAGATTATGTACGTAAAGATCAATATACCCCTCAAAAATCCCGTCGTGAGTCTCTATCAGAATTTTTCTGATATTAACACTCAGAACCAGGGTGATATATTGAGTAACTTCATTTACAATACCAATTCTGTCAATACCTCTGAGAGTTAATCTTGCAAGAGAGGAGAGAATGGTGTGTTTGTTCCATTTGGCTTTTACAATTCTGTCGGCGTAATTTGCTGCCTGTTTTATTGCCTCTGCACACCCCTTTTTATGGACAGTGACCTCCTGATCATCACCGATAAATCCTATTACATCATCCCCGGGAATTGGTCTGCAGCATGTTGCAACCTTATAGGAGAGTCTTTTCTCCAGAGGATCTTCTTTGAGAAGAAAGTCCTCACTCTTATTGATATCCCTCTTAGCTTCACGGTTCTTTTCATCATTGACATTGTCACTGCTCTTGAAAAACTGCAGATTCCAGTAACGGACCCATTTACTGGTGGTATTTCGTTTTAGTTTCTTAGACAGGGAGTTGAGATTAAGTATGCCTGCACCTATTCTGCTGAACAGCTCCTCTTTGCTCCCCAACTCGTATGCCTCTGCCAGTTTTATATATATACGGGACTTTGGTTCAACACCCAACTCCTTTAATTTTGTGTCAAGTAGCTTCTTTCCGTTTTTAAGATAATCCTTTATTTCCGATTTAAATGCATCCGAGATGATGGACCTGGCTTTGGGAGTCTTGACAAAATCCAGCCACTCTCTTTGAGGAATCTGGGATTCTGCAGTAATTACCTCTATCTGGTCACCATTTCTCAGCTCGTATGAGAGTGGTACCAGTTTGAAATTTGCCTTTGCAGCTATTGCTTTGTTACCAACCTCAGAGTGAATTGAATATGCAAAATCCAGAGCAGTGGCACCCTTGATGAGGCTCTTGGATTCACCTTTTGGAGTATAAACATAAATAATGGATGAGAAGAGCTCTTTATGAAAGTCATCCAGAAATGTTAATGCATTGACATCCGGATTCTCAAGCACGTCCCTTACATTGTCCAGCCAGTTGTCCATCTCCTTCTCAGAGGGGGATGCTCCCTTGTAGGTCCAGTGAGCTGCAATTCCTCTCTCTGCCAGATCATCCATTCTGGTTGTTCTTATCTGAACCTCGATCCAGTTACCCTTTTTCCCCATCACAGTGCAGTGAAGGGCTTCATACCCATTTACTTTGGGAGTACTTACCCAATCCCTTATTCTGTCTGTTTTTGAGAGATAGATCTGTGTAATAAGGGAATAAATGTGCCAGCACTGGATTCTTTCCGGCTCATTTTCTTCCGGCTCAAAAACAATTCGTACGGCATAGATGTCGTACACCTGTTCAAAGGAGACGTTCTTATCTCTCATCTTCCTCCAGATGGAGTAAGGAGTCTTTGTCCTTTTAGTTATTGTAAAACGGAATCCGGCCTGTGTAAGACTAGCTGCTATGGGTTGTATGAATTCATCGATGGCGCACCCTCTCTCTGCAACAGATAATTCAATCTTGGATTTTATGGATTCGTACTCAGCAGGCATTGAGTGTTGAAGCCAGATATCCTCCATCTCAGACTTTATACCGTAGAGACCCAGCCGGTGGGCCAGGGGAATAAAAATGTACATGGTCTCACTCAGTATCTTATCTTTTTTATGTTGCGGCATATATTCAATTGTCCGCATGTTGTGGAGCCGGTCAGCCAGTTTGATAAGTATCACCCTGACATCATCGTTGAGAGTGAGAAGAACCCTTTTAAAATTCTCTGCCTGCTGGGTTGTTGAGTTATCGAAGGCACTTTTAATTTTGGTAATGCTATCTTCTCTCCAAAGAGTCTCTCAACATCCTCTATTGTGTAATCGGTGTCCTCTACAACATCATGAACAAGTGCAGAGATAATGGATTTGTACCCAAGGCCAATCTCCTGTACGACAATTTTGGCAACAGCTATAGGGTGTATAATATATGGTTCGCCGGACCTTCTGCGGACCCCCTCGTGTGCTGCCCTTGCAAATTCGAATGCTTTAATTACATTTTCGTACTCTTTCTGGTCTGCACACCTCTTTAAGCTCGCAAGTCTCAGACCTTCAAACTCTTTATCTATCAAAGCATTATCTACATCTGTAAACATCAGGGTCAGTATAACAAATCTCTTTTACCACCTCTTATCAGCTCAATTTTTGATGATATTTCCTCCCTTCTTCTTGCATCTTTGATCTTCAGGAGCTCTTTTGATATCAGGTTATAACCTGCCTCCTTAGTTTTGGAGGATGAATAATCTTCAAGATACTCTGACAAAGTCAGAAGTGCATTAGGGGTACAGAATCTGCCAATGAAACCCGGAATTGCGTATTCCATAAAATGCTCTCCTGTTCTGCCGACTCTGTAGCAGGATGTACAAAAACTGGGTATAAAATCCCTGCTTATTAACCAGTGAATAACCTCGTCAAGCTCTCTTGTATCTCCGATCTGGAATTGCTCCCGGTTAAGCTTTTGGTCTGCTTCCCTCTTTTCCTGATATCCTCCGATCTCCAATCTTGTTCCTGCATCTATCTGTGATACGCCAAACTCTATCACGGCATCCCTCACCTCTGAACTCTCCCTGGCGGTCATTATCAGACCGGTATAAGGAACTGCAAGTCTTAATATTGCTACAAGCTGTTTAAAATTGTCGTCAGAAACCTGGTAGGGGAGATCGATGTTTAATCCCAGAGCCTTTTTTATTCTGGGGAAGCTGATAGTGTGGGGACCTACTCCGCATATCTTCTGCAATCTGTTGGCATGACTGACCAGACCAAGAACTTCGAACCTCCAGTCATACAAACCGAACAAGGCTCCGATACCCATATCGTCAATTCCTCCTTCAAAAGCCCTCTCCATTGCATTCAGCCTCCACATGTAATCACCCTTGACTGTATCGGCGGGGTGGTATTTTGCATAGGTTTCCTTGTGGTAAGTCTCCTGGAAAACCTGGAATGTACCTATTCCTGACTCTTTAACGATCCTGAATCCTTCCACATCCATCGGAGCAGCATTAATATTCACCCTTCTGATTTCACCTTTTCCACTCTTTACTCCGTAACATACCTTTACAGTGTTTGCAATGAATTCGGGACTGTATTTCGGGTGTTCTCCGTAAACAAGGATAAGTCTTTTGTGCCCTTCATCCTCCAGCTGGGTAACCTCGGTTACCAGTTCCTGATCAGAGAGGGATTTTCTTACAGCGGAACGGAGTGATCTTCTGAAACCACAGTATGTGCAGTTGTTAATGCAATAGTTCCCGATATATAACGGGGCAAACAGAACAATTCTGTTCCCGTAAATCGATCTTTTAAGTTCCCGTGCCGTTTGAAACAGCTCTTCCAATAATTCAGGTGATTTAATTGCAAGCAGTGCGGCTGTCTCTTCCAGACTCAGAGGAACTTTTGACTTGCTCTTTTCAAATATTTCCCTGACACGAACGACATCCTCTTTTGTATTGTTTATCAATGAGTGCAGCAAATCGTCATTGATAAAATCCTCGGCATTTTTTGTTAATTCTCTGTTCATTAATCGTAAATTAAATTGTCCACATCCTGGTAGGCCTTGGAGAGTTCCGCCCCAAAAAGTATTATTGTCCAGCTGATATTAATCCAGATCAGAAATAACGGGATGGCAGCAAAAACTCCGTAAACAGTGTTCATTCCGGTTACCATGAGCTGTGTTTCAAGGTATAAAAACTGAACCACTACAAAGGCTATCCCTACCAGAAGAGCAGAATTCAAGGCTGCCACAAATTTAACCTTTGTATTTGGAATTAAAAAATATATGATTGTAAACACCAGACTTACAACCGCATAAAATGAGAGCCAGGTAAAGAAGGAAGAAACAGGCACATACCTGTCTATCTCAAGTCCTATTGTTTTTAGTGCATTGGAGTATAGCAGACCGAGAGAGAGAAATATGAGCAATACCAAAGGCGCTACCAACAGAAAAAGTATGTAGTATGCAATTCTTTTGTGGATTGACCTGGGTTTGCCCACCTTCCATATCTCGTTAAAAGACTTTTCTATATTGAGCACCAGAAAAAACAGAACTGAGATAAGAATAACAAAATTGAATATCCCAAAAATTCCGTTCTCAAGAGTTGAGATAATATTATCTGAAAACTTAATCAGATAGTTTAATATAAGCTCGTTGCCTTCAAAATATTCAAATATGAGCTCTCTGAATCTTGAACCGTAGCCAAAACCGTTTGTAACCGCAAAGGATAGAGCAGCAAATGGAACCACAGACATTGCAGAATAATAACTCAGACTGTTTGCCTGTATTCCAACTTTATCTGTAGAAATTCCTCTTACGGTAAGGATAAGCACTTTAAGATATCTTACCATCCTGGCTTTCATCGCTGTCAGTTCGGAAATATCCAGATGCCAGATATCTGTCAGGAGAAATTTAAGCACTCTCTGATAGGTGTGCCTGAAAGTACTCTTTCTGGAACTCTTCTCCCTAACCTCCTGAGTTTCCATTGTTTGCAAACGGTTGTTAAATATTATATTAAATTATGTTTTCTGCAACTGAGCGGAATCCTTCCATCTTTGCAAGGTCCGGAACACCGATTAGTTCTACCGGATCAGCAACTCTCTGCCAGGTCATTTTTTCTGCAAACTGTTCAAGTGTTCTGACCCCTCCGCCGCTCCAGCTGTATGATCCAAAGAGTGCATATTTTTTATTCTTTGGATTAACAACTTCAAGTTCGTGACAAAGATTTGCCATCATCGGATGAACTCCGGTATTGTAGGCACAGGAGCCGAGCAAAAGAGAGGAGAATTTCCAGATATCGCTGATTATATAAGAAGAGTGGGTTTTGGAAACATCATATATTCTTATATTTTTAATCCCTTTTGCAGCAATGAGTCTTGCCGCGTAGTCTGCCATCTCCTCAGTGTTACCGTACATTGATGCCACGGCAATAACCACACCCGGAACAGATTCATGGCGACTCCATTTGTTATATAGTGCGATTGCCTTTCCGGGATTCTCTCTCCAGACCGGACCGTGTGAGGGACAGATAAATTTGAGGGGGATACCCTCCAGTTTGGCAAAAGCTTTCTGAACCATATTGCTGTATTTCCCTACAATATTAGAGTAGTACCTCCTCATCTCATCCTCATAGCGATACTCAAAATCTATCTGATCGTCAAAAATTCCTCCGTCCAGTGTGCCGAAGCTCCCGAAGGCATCACATGAAAAGAGTATTGAGTCAGTGGATTCATAGGTCATCATTGTCTCAGGCCAGTGAACCCAGGGGGTAAGCACAAAATTGAGTTTATGGTATCCAAGATCCAGGACAGTCCCGTCAGTCACCTCCAGGAACTGCTCTTTCGGGATCTTGAAGTATGTCTCAGCCATTTTGATAGTCTTACTGTTACCGACAATTCTCAGATTAGGATATCTGTGCAGCAACATACCGGCCATACCTGAGTGATCAGGCTCCATATGATTGATTATAAGATAGTTCAGCTCTTTTCCATCCAGGATTTCTGCTATACTTTCTATGTAATCATTCCTGGACCCGAATTCCAGAGTGTCAATCAGTGCGCTTTTATCGTCGGCAATCAGATATGAGTTATAGGATACGCCCTGTGGTAAAGGCCAGTTATTTTCAAAAAGATGCTTCCTTCTGTCGTTGGTTCCAAGATAATGGACTTTGTTGCTTATTATTATCTTCTCCATTTAAACTGTTTAAAATTATTTAATGTTAATAATTTGACTATTATCTGTGATATTGAATATATACTTTAACCTATTAGTAATACTTATATGCTCTGTTTGTTCAATCAGGGCTCACACTTATCATTGCCTCAAGCTCCTGTTCGCTGATTATCTTTACATTAAATTTGCCGGCCTGTTTGACTTTGTTCTCTCCCGGAGAGTCGCCGGTAATAAGAAAATCAGTTTTGGAGGATACTGCCGATGTCACTTTCCCTCCGTAACTCTCGATTTTTGATTTGATCTGCTCTCTGGACACAGAGAAAACACCGCTTACCACAAATGTCAGTTCTGCCAGCGGGAGAGTTCCGTTGCTGTCAGAAGAGAATCTTTTCTCCTCAGCCATCAGGATACCAAATGATTCAAGCTCCCGAATCAATAAAATATTATCCGGATCTGCAAAGTACTCTTTGACAGAATTAACTAATATTTCTCCCACCTCTTCCACATCAAGCAGTTCTTCTGCTGATGCTGATATCAGATTGTCAATATTGGTGAAGTGCATAGCAAGGTTCTTTGCAGTTGTCTCCCCGATATATCTTATTCCCAAAGCAAACAAGACTTTACTGAACGAAGTGGATTTTGACTTTTCCAGACTTTGCAGAAACCTCCGGGCAGATCTCTCCTTCCAGCCTTCAAGATCAAGAAGATTCTCTTTTGTCAGTTTGTAGAGATCAGAGGGTTTTCTCACGAATCCCTTTTGAAACAATTGCTCTATCGTGGCCTCTCCGGCCAGTATATCCATTGCTTTTCTTCCTGTAAAATGGAGAAGAGCAGCCTTAATCTGAGTGGGACATCCTTTTGTATTGGGACAATAGTGTCTTGCCTCCTCTTCTTTTTTAACAAGTCTGGAGCCACAATCGGGACAAAATTCGGGGAATGAGATTTTTACGGGATCCTGCGATCTTCTGGAAGGATCAATACCTACAATCTTTGGAATTATCTCTCCGCCTTTCTCCACATATACATAATCATTAATGTGCAGATCAAGAAGCCTTATCTGATCGTAGTTGTGAAGTGATGCTCTTTTTACCGTGGTTCCGGAAAGCAGGACTGGGATGAGATTGGCTACAGGTGTTACAGCCCCGGTTCGTCCTACCTGGTAATCCAGGGATACAATACGGGTTAATGCCTTCTCTGCTTTAAATTTATATGCTGTAGCCCATCTTGGCGTTTTTGCAGTAAAACCCAGTCTTCTTTGCTGATCAAGGTCATTAACTTTAATAACGACTCCATCAGTGGGATAGGGGAGTTCCTTTCTCTTTTCATCCCAATAATCCAGAAAAGCAAAAACCTCATCCGGAGATTTACACAATCTAGTGTGCTCAGATACCG